>ONYR01000115.1 GCA_900322165.1 uncultured Eubacteriales bacterium | reverse complement strand
GGGTTTCACCGATTTTTGCATTGACATATTATTAAAACCGTTTTAGAATTCGTTTGTTATCCTGACTTTGGAGATTTTGGCCGACTTTCCGCCGGCTTTTTGTTTTCCCGGAGTTCGATCCATTTTTCTTTGCATAAGGAGTCAACCATGGCCTCTCGTACCCGCGCCTTAAACATGACCGAAGGTGTCATCTGGAAGCAGCTTGCTTCCTTCGCCTTCCCGATGATGCTCACCAACTTGCTGCAGCAGCTTTACAACACCGCCGACACCCTGGTTGTCGGCCGCTTTGTCGGTCACACCGCTTTGGCGGCCGTCGGAGGCACCGGCACGATCATCTTCCTCATCGTCGGGTTCTTTGCCGGTCTTGCCGCCGGTGCGGGCGTTGTCATTTCACAGTACTACGGGGCGGGCAACAAAGAAAAGCTCCAGGACGCCGTCCACACGGCGATCGCACTAGCCCTTGTTTTCGGTGTTTTCCTTGGCATTCTCGGTTACCTTTTGACACCGGCCATGCTGCGCCTCATCCAGACGCCGGACGATGTCATGGCTGACGCAACGCTCTACCTTCGGATCAGCTTCGGCGGCATGGTCTGCGGTACCGTCTACAACCTCGGCGCCGGTATTCTCCGTGCGGTCGGCGATTCCAAGAGACCGCTCTATTTCCTGATGATCTCGGGCCTCATCAACGTTATCCTGAACCTCATCCTGGTGCTGGTCTTTAAGCTTGGCGTAGCCGGTGTTGCGATCGCGACGATCGTCTCCCAGCTGCTCTCTTCGATCATGATCCTTGTCACGCTTTCCCGCACCAAGGAAGCTTATCACTTCTCCTTTAAGAAGCTGAGACTGAACCCCTCCATGCTGCGTCGTATCGTCCGGCTCGGTTTTCCCGCCGGTATCCAGTCCATGGCTTTCTCCGTGTCGAACATCATTATCCAGTCCCAGATCAACGTTTTCGGCTCGGATGCGATGGCCGGACAGTCTGCCGGACAGCAGATCGTGAACTATGTCTACATGCCTCTGATGGCTCTGTCTCTGACGATCACGACCTTCGTCGGCCAGAACGTCGGCGCAGGAAAATGGGACCGCGTCAAACAGGGTACCCGCGTATGCATGATCATGTCCGCGGCCGTCACCCTCTTTATGAGCGCGCTCGCGGTCATCTTCCGCGAATTCCTTGTCAGCCTTTACACGACGGAGGCCAGTGTCCTTCCCTACGGCATGCTGACCGTGCTTGTCTCGGGGGCTGCTTACATCACCTATGTTCCGACCGATGTACTGGCGGGCGTCATCCGCGGAAGCGGCAATACCCTGATCCCGATGATCATTACGCTGACAAGTATCTGCCTGCTGCGTATCGTCTGGCTTCTGATCGCGATCCCGATCTGGCATTCGTACCTAGTCGTTGTTCTCTGCTACCCGATCACCTGGGCAGTCGCCTCGATCTGTTACATCATTTACTATTTCCGCGGCAAATGGCAGAGAGACATGGCCTGATGATCCATGCATCATAGCCTGAGCTTTCCGCGTAGCTTACTACAATTATGTACTTTTCTGTTTACAATCCGGCTCTTTTGGATTAAAATAGATTGATTTTACTTCTATAAAAATATAAAGGATTTCACCATGAGCAATAAGACAAAACGAAGCAAAAAAACCTCAAAAAGAAGAGCCCTTCCGATACTTGTCATTGTGCTTGCGCTTGCGGCGCTGACCCTTCTCTTCTTCAGTGCACGAAAGTTCCTTCAGGATTCCGTGCGCTCCAAGGTTGAAATCGAACTTGGCTCCACCGAACGGCCGGAGGCCTCCGCCTTTTTGACGGATAACGCACCGGGCTTTCTGAACCTGAGCTATGTGACAGACATCAGCACCTTTGATTATTCTACGATCGCACGTTTTCCTGTTGAGCTGAAGATCAACAACCTGATCTCGGTTACCTCTGAGCTGGATATCGTGGATACGGTGGCTCCGACCGGTGACGGCGTCGAAGTCTTCATTACGATCGACGAAGAGCTCACTCCGGATCAGCTTGTCACGAACCTGAAGGATCAGAGCCTTGTCGCGATCTCCTATGCAGAGAAGCCCGAATACGGCACGCCCGGCGATTATGAAGCGATCCTGCTGCTGACGGATACGAGCAACAACGCTTCCACCGTCAAATCCATGGTCCATATCCGCGCGCTCGGTGATCCGATCGTAATCGAAGCCGGTACCGAAGTCCCACCCGCCAGCGAGTTTGTTGTCTCTGAAAGCGATGATATCCGCTTTGTGACCGATCTTTCCACGCTTCCCCTCAACGTACCGGGAACCTATGACGTGGTGATCGCCATCGACGGAAATGAATACACCGCTCCTCTGACCGTTGTCGATACGATCGCGCCCGTTGTCACGACCCAGGAACAGCTTCTGCTCCCCGGCGACGTGCTGAAACCGGAGGATTTCATCCTGACGGCGGAAGATGCGACTGCACTTTCCTACTCCTTTGAACTTGCTCCCGATCCGGAAACCCCCGGCGAACAGTTTGTCATTGTCGCGGTCACGGACCTTGGCGGCAACATCACGACCGTTACCGTAAAGGTCGTCGTTTCCGACGGTGATCCGGTCAAGATCGAAGCTTCCCGTGAAAAGCTGACCGCTGAGACCATTGCCGAGGCAATGGGTCTTGACACCACCGGTTCCACCATTTCTCTTAAAGAAACCATCATTCCTACCCAGATCGGCTATCAGATCGTTACCCTGACCGTCGACGGCGAGGAGCGCATCGTTGTCCTGAACATTCAGGATACCGTAGCTCCGACCGGCGAAATGAAGGAAGTTCAGGGCTATGTAGGCTACCCCATGGATCCTTCCGAATTTGTTACCAATGTCGAGGATGAGACCGAAGTCACGTTCGCCTTTGAGAAGGAGCCTGACTGGACCTTCACCGATGATTTCCAGTTTGTTACCATTATTATGACCGATGCGGCCGGCAACAAGGCCTCTGTCACCTCCACGCTGACGCTGAAGGAGGACGATGTCGCGCCCTCGATCTACGGCGCGGTCGACCGTTACTGCTTTGTTGACGAAGCGGTCTCCTACTATGCCGAGGTCTTCGCTGAGGACAATGTCGATCCCAACGTCACCCTGACCGTTGACAACAGCGAAGTCAACATTCACGAGGAAGGTTCCTACACCATCACCTACACCGCAACCGACGCGGCCGGCAACAAAACCACGGAATCCTGCGTGCTGACCTTCGTCCAGCAGGAAGTTACCGATGAGGAGCTGCAGGAGCTTGCGGATGAGGTTATGGCCGAGATCATCACCGAGGACATGGACATCCAGCATCAGCTTTATGCGGTATTCTGCTATGTCTATGACCATATGACTTACTCCGACGGTTCCGACCTGACCAACTGGAAGCTCGAGACTAAGCGCGGCATTATCGAAGGCACTGGCGACTGCTACACCTCCTTTGCGGTAGCGCACCTGCTGCTTTCGCAGCTCGACGTTCAGATCCTGTCCGTCGAGCGTGTCCGCCAGGGCGACGAGTCCGACCACTATTGGCACCTTGTCAATGATGGAACCGGCTGGTACCACTTCGACACCAACAACACGTCCGAGACCGGCTACCGCTGCTTCATGCGCACCAATGACGAGATCCTGATGCATTCCGAGTATTTCTGGCGCTACGACCATTCTCAGTACCCGGAAACCGCGACCAAGCTCTACCCGCTCACGCCGGACGGAGAAGAGAGATAAATTCAGGGTTCGTTTGACAAGCTTTTTTTTCAAATCATTTGCGGTACTTGGGATTTCGCCTGATACTGCGACTTTAGTGAATTCGAAATGGAAAACCCCGCTGTTCAACGCGGGGTTTTCTTTATTAATTCGCCTCAAGACTGGCTTTCACCAGCAAAAGCATCATATCCCTAATTGGTATATTTGCTTCATTTCATTTTGCTATACTCCTTATGTTATGGGTGAAAATAGTGTCTTTCATTTTCCCAACGATAACTTTGTCAATAAGGAGTTCTTTATGAACCATTTACTTACCGAGTCAAAAGCTTGTCGAGGAAGATAACTGATGTCCTTTACATCTCCGATTTTCCTTGTTTTTGTCGCGGTTCTCGTATTGCTGCGGTATCTGCTTCCCAAGCGTTTTGCCTGGATCCTGATCCTGATCGCGAACCTGATCTTTTATGCGTTTGCAGGCTGGTACGGTCTGATATTTATCACCTTCACCACCCTCTCCGCGTGGGTCCTTTCCCGCGCGATGGATCGGAATCTGTCCACGCAGAATCAATATCTCGCGGACCATAAAAAAGAGATGCCGCGCGAGGAGCGCAAAGCTTACAAGGAATCCATGAAAAAGAAGCGCCGGCTCATGCTCACGCTTGGGCTGGTGCTTAATTTCGGCATTCTCTTTGCGCTGAAATACCTGAACTTTCTGACCGCGAACCTCAACCTTTTCCTGCCCGAAACAGCTAAAATCGGGGCAATGTCCCTCTGGCTGCCCATGGGTATTTCCTTCTACACGTTTCAGACCATGGGCTACATGATCGATGTGTACCGCGGAAAATACCCGGCTGAAAAGAACTTTTTCAAGCTGGCGACGTTTACGTCCTTCTTCCCCCTGCTCGTTCAGGGCCCGATCACGCGTTTTGATGACCTCTCCAAAACACTGTATTCTCCTGAGGATTTCTCGCGCAAGCGTTTTTCTTTCGGCCTTCAGCGGATCCTCTGGGGTTATTTCAAAAAGATGGTGATCGCGGACCGGATCTTCCCGGCTGTTGCCGCGCTCACCGCTTCTCCTGATGTTTACAACGGATCGTTTGTTTTCTTTGCGATCCTTTTCTATGCCATTCAGCTCTACGCGGACTTTTCCGGAGGCATCGACATTACGATCGGTATCGCGCAGCTCCTTGGCATCACCGTCAAAGAAAACTTCAACCGTCCGTTCTTCTCCAAGAACACGGCCGAGTACTGGAGACGCTGGCACATTACGCTTGGCGAGTGGTTTAAGGATTATCTTTTCTATCCGATCTCCGTCAGCAGCGGGATGCTGAAGCTTTCCCGCACGATCCGCCAAAAGACCGGCGATCGGTTCGGCAAAAAGCTCCCGGTCTACGTTGCCTCGTTTGTGATCTGGCTTGTGACCGGTCTCTGGCACGGAGCCGGATGGAACTTCATTGTCTGGGGACTTCTGAACGCGATCGTGATCATCGGTTCGGAAGAACTGGCTCCGCTTTACGCAAAGTTCCATGCTCGCTTCCCGAAGCTGAAACCGACGACTCCCTACAAGATCTTCGAGATGCTGCGCACGAGCTTTCTCATGTGCTCGTTCCACATTCTCGACTGCTACAAAAGCGTTCCCGCCTACTTCAAGGCATGGTTTTCCATGTTTACGGTTCCGAATCTTTCGAAAGCCTTTGGCGCCGGCGGCGGGCTGATGCATCTTGGTTTGACGCTGGCTGACTATGCTGTCGTTTTGCTTGGCGTTCTTACGATGCTCCTTGTCAGCCTCAAACAGCGCTCCGGAAGCGTTCGCGAAGCGATCTGGCAGAAGAACTCCGCCCTGCTCCGCTACGCCATCATAGGCGCGATGGTTCTTGTTATTCTGATCTTCGGTGCCTACGGCATCGGCTACGATTCAGCCCAGTTTATCTACAACCAATTCTGATTTCCATGAAGATTTCCAAGACACTGAAAACATGGCTCGGCATCGCCTTGTTTCTGGTCATTCTTCTCGCGCTTCTTTTCGCGGCGCAGCGCCTGTTGATGCCGAAGTACATGTCCGGCATTCCCGAGGGCGCGCTCCCTGCGGAGTATTACCGCGAGACGACCGATCATGATGTCATCTTTGTCGGTGACTGCGAGGTCTATGAGAACTTCTCCCCGATGACGCTCTGGGAGGAATACGGCATCACCTCGTACATCCGCGGAGGCCCGGAGCAGCTCATCTGGCAGTCCTACTACACACTCGAAGACACGCTCCGCCACGAAACGCCAAAGGTCGTCGTGTTCAACGTTTTATCGATGAGCCTTGGCGAGCCTCAAAGTGAGGCATATAATCGTATGAATCTGGACGGTCTGCGCCTCTCCTCCACAAAACTGGATGCAGTGCGCGCCTCCATGACTGAGGATGAAACCCTCCTCAGCTACCTCTTCCCGCTGCTGCGGTTCCACTCGCGCTGGAGCGAGCTTTCGAAGGATGATTTCAAGTATTTCTTCAAGACCGACCCGGTCGCGCACAACGGCTATCTGATGCGGATCGATGTCAAGCCGAAGACACAGCTGCCTTCCAAGCCGGTGCTTGATGACTATACACTGCCCGCTATCGGCTTTGAGTATCTCGACAAGATGCAGGCTCTCTGCAAGGATAACGGCATTCAGCTCATTCTCATCAAGTCTCCGAGCGAATACCCTTACTGGTACGAGGAATGGGATGCGCAGGTGGCCGCATGGGCGGAGCAAAACGAGGTCCCTTATCTAAACATGCTCCTGCTCTCTGATGAGATTGGGATCGATATGCAGACCGACACGTATGACGGCGGCATGCATTTGAATCTTTCAGGCGCCGAAAAACTCTCGACCTGGTTCGGTGCGTATCTCACCGAGAACTATGCGCTTGAGGACCATCGCTCCGACCCGGTCTATGCGGACGTTTACGCAGCCAAGAAAGCTGCTTACGACGCGGAGATCGCCGATCAGCAGCGCCAGATCGACGAATACGGCAAGCTCATCGACATTGAGCGTGCAAACGGTAATTAACTTTTGAGGTGGATTATGAAAAAGCCTTTTCTTCACACGGTCAGCCTGATGATGGCTGCCATGCTTCTTCTCGGAACGCTGCTGCTGAGCGGATGCAGCAACAACTCCTCGGCCGAGGAATCCGGCAGCACTTCCGAAAGCAGCCTCACCTCCGGTACGGACGTTGTCTTTGTCGACCCCTCTCAGGTCCGCCCGGACTACGGCAAGCTCGGTTTTGAATCGAACGGATTTACCTTCGGTATCTACGATACGATGGATGACATCATTGCCGGCATCGGCGATCCCAACGGCACCTTCGAGGCCGCGAGCTGCGCCTACCAGGGCAATGACTATTTCTACTACTACAGCGGTTTCGAACTGATGGCGAACGATTTCGACGGCGTGCAGCGCCTCACCCACATCACCGTCATCGATGACACCGTCTCCACCCCGCAGGGCATCACGATCGGCATGGCTGCCATCGATTTTACTGCCTCCTCCATCTCCTTCACCGACGAAGGCAACGGCAAATTTACCCATCAGGAAGGCAGCTGCATCATGCAAGTCATCATCAAGAACGACAAAGTCTCCGCGATCGAATACTACCCGGCGAAATAAGTTAGCAGCCTCAAGCTGTTGACGGCCGAGGCATCTCATAATGAACTTCCGCCCGGATGAGATGACTGGTTTGACGCCGAGTCATCTCATTGGGAAAATTCCCTGGATGAGATGACAGTTTCGAAGGCCAAGTCATCTCACAGAGAAAACTGGCTGGATGAGATGACTGTTTCGACAATTGAGTCATCTCACAGAGAAAATCGCCTGAATGAGATGATTGGCTTGATGATAATAGTCATCTCACAAAGAAGCTTCGCCTGAATGAGATGACTGCATCGAAAAACAAGTCATCTCACAGAAAACAATACCCCCAAAAAGATGACCGGGGGGCATGTTTCAAGCATTATTATTCATAAATAAAACCACTCCGGCACATGCAAGATGTGTTTTGGAGTGGCTTTTTGTTTGCCGGTGACAGCCCGGCTTTAGTTCACTTTGTTTGGTTTTGCTTTTCCACACTCGGTGCAGAATTTGCCTCGGTTCCGCGCTCCGCACACACAGGTCCAAAGCTCCAGCGCTGCTGTCGGAGCAGGCTTCTGAGATGGTGGTGTCTGTGTGCCCGCTCTGTACTGTGAATTTGCCTGAGGAACACGCGCTGCAGGAATGTTGACCGGGGGGATATGCACCGGCGGTACTTGGGGCGAATAGGTTTTCGCGGGCGGAGCCTGTGCGGGGCCGGTGAGGTTTCCGCCGGCACCGAGGAACATCGAATCGCGCTGCGCGGTCTGGGCCATAAGTCTGTCTGCTTTGCTGGCTACGTCGAGCTGACTGATGGCAAGGGAATCGATCGTGATCCCTCTCAACGCCCCCCATTCCTTGTTCAGCTCTTCGATCATGGCTTGTTCCAGGATCTCCACATATTGCGGCAGCTTCGAGAGGCGTACCCCACGCTCGTTGACGGCTGTGAGGGCTTTGGCGATCGCGCTCTGAACTTCCCGCTTCATGTGGTTCTGCATCTGATTGTAAAAAACCAGAGCGCCAAAATTGGCGCACACTTTACGATAAAACAAGGCCGGATCCGAGATCTGAAAACTATAAACACCGGAACACACCGCGGTCACATCGACATCCAGGCCGGACTTGTAATCGGTCATGCGAAGCGGAACACCACCGTAAGGCGTTTCAAACGGATTCCCGAAGACCGGTTTCGTGTTGATATAGTAAACGACCTGCTTGATCGGAGGCGCGTCTCCTCCAAAGGCGATCCGTCGTCCGATATCCTTCATCACGCCTCTTGCGTTGCCATTAAAAAGAGACGGGGCGCTCTGTGAATTCACGATGTTTTCTCCGGGCGTGGTAAACACTTCAAGCACTTTGCCGTTCTCGACGATGAGTGCGCACTGCCCGTCCGCCACCGCGATCGTGGAGCCCTCTGTTATAACATCGTTCTGGGAGGTATTTGCACTGCGGCTTCCCGTGGCCTTTCTGCCACGGCACGCCAGCACGTCCCCTTTCATGGCATCACAATAGAAGTATTCCAGCCACTGATCCCCCATCGAGCCGCCGATCGCACCGAAAGCTGCCTTTATGATTCCCACTCGCAATTCCTCCCAAACGATTAAAAAGTGTTTGTAAAAGAAAAAGTGCAGACTCGGCTTTGTTGACTCAGCCCGAGTCTGCACCTTGGTGTCTCTATTATCTTACTCTCCCGTGGGAATCGTCAAGACCGCAATGGAGTATTCCGGAAGCGTCAGTGTCGTTCCGTCAAGCTTCACTTCATTTTGATTAACGATGAGCACGCCGCCAAGCTCGGTGTAAGGCGTAGCCATGGCATCCTTGCTCAGATCCACCTTCTGCACTTCATCCGACGTGTTGATCACGATCAGCACCGAATCGTTCCCATCCATGCGGATCATCGCGCAAATGTTCTCGCCGGACAGGCCGCCGAGCACGCTTGTCCTTCCCCTCGCAATGACCGGGTAGGCATTGCGGAGGCGGATCGCGTGACGCACGTAACAGTAGATCGAATACGGATCCTCCATCTGCGCGGTCAGGGTCGGATACTTCATAACGACCTTGCCCATGTTCGGAGGCCCGTCGCAGACGCCCTCAAGCAAAGCCTTCTGATCGTCCGTTTTCGCTTCTTCCTCAGTGATCCAGTACATCGGAGCGCGCTTGTTTTCATCATCGCCCGAGCCCTTCATACCGATCTCTTCACCGTAGTAGATGAACGCGTTGCCGGTCATCATCAGATTCAGACCCATCGCGAGCTTCGTCTTGGAACCGTCATCCGACGCATAATAGCCGGCGCTTCGAGCCATGTCATGGTTGGTGTAGAACGGCGCGTTGACATAGCCGCCGTGGTAGGAAGCGTACAGCTCTTCCTCCGCCTGCAGCGCGTCTCCGAAGGACGAAGCGCTGCGCGCACCGCGCACCACGTTCGTAATCAGACCATCCTGTCCCGCGAAGCGGAAGTCAAAGAAGGAATCCAGACCGCTGCGGTAATACTCGGCGTAGACCGACTGATCCTCCCAGCACTCCGCTACAAGGTAGACAGCCGGATTGATCCGTTCCGCCTCGGTCTTCAGCCAGGAAAGGAACGCCACGTTGCGCTCATGGTAGCCCGTGTAGTAGGAGGTCACCGCATCAAGCCGGAACCCGTCCACTCCCTTGCCAAGCCAGAACTCCATGACAGAGACGATCTCATCACGGACAGTCTGCGAATCGAGATTCAGATCCGGCATGCCCGACCAGAACCGGCTCTCGTAATACCAGCCCGAATCCCCGATCGGCGTGTATCCGCTCTGCGCGTCGCGGCTGAAATTGTAGTATTCAAAGTACGGGCAATCCGAAGCGGAGGGTTCCTGCCCTTCAGGAAGGCTTTTAAGGTACTCAGAAGCCTCCAGAAACCACGGATGCTCGCTGGACGTATGATTTACCGCCAGATCGAGAATCAGGCGAATACCGCGCTTGTGACACGCTTCAAGCAGGGCATCGAAATCGTCCATCGTTCCGTACTCCGGATCAACGGCCGTATAATCCGTCGCGTCATACTTGTGATAAGTCGGAGACGGGAAGATCGGCATCAGCCAGATCTCACTGCACTCCAGATCCTCGCCCTCGCCCGCGGCACCGTCATTGATGTAATCCAGCTTCTCCAAAACACCTCTCAGATCGCCGATGCCATCACCGTCGCTGTCGTAGAACGAATAGACAAACACCTCGTAGGTGGTGCGGTAATCATCCGCATCCTGCCCCACTTCAAGCGCTCCGTTGATCTCATCCATCTGCGAAGCTTTGCCGTCTGAGAGTCCGGAGCATCCGGAAAGCACAAGGCAAAGCGCCAGCATGAGCGCCATCAGGGATTTCCAACGTTTCATGGTGAACCTCATTTCAGAAAACAGACAAACAAAAGGCTGCCCGCGAAGGCAGCCTTTTACACTTTTTATGTTCGATCAACCCTTGACAGAACCGCCGGTAACACCTTCGACGTAGTACTTCTGCAGCGACATGAACAGAGCCGTGACCGGAACCGCGACAAGGATACCGCCGGCACAGAACCGGGTGAAATATCCCTGATAGTCCTGAGTCCAGACCCAGCGCTGCATGGCGACGGCTACGTTGTAGCTGTCGGACATACCAAACGCGACGTAGGACGCGAAAATGTAATCGCACCAAGGAGCCATGAAGGCAACCAGCGCGGTGTAGATGATGATCGGCTTCGAAAGCGGGATGATCATCTGAACCAGAATCTGAGCGCGGGTCGCGCCGTCAATAATGGCTGCCTCATCCAGTGATTTCGGGATCGTGTCAAAGTAGCCTTTGCACACGTAGTAGCCCATACCGGAGCTCGCAACCGAAATCAGGATCAAGCCCGGGATCGCACCGGCCTGCGTCAGACCCATCTGCTTCAGCAGGAAGTACAGGCAGATCATGGTCAGGAAGCCGGGGAACATGCCAAGCACGAGCCAGAAGTTCATCAGTCCCTTACGTCCGCGGAAGCGAAGTCTCGAAAGCGCGTAGCTGACGCAGATGACAACGATGGTCTGGAAGATCGAGACAAACGTCGCAATGATCAGGGTATTCCCGTACCAGCGCAGGAACTTGCTCTCCCCGCTGAAAAGGAACGCATAGGAGTCAAACGAGAACTTTTTCGGGAACAGGTAGTTGACCATGCCGCCGCCTGCCTCGTTATAGGAGCGGAAGCTCTGCATGATGAGGCAGAAGAACGGGAAAAGCCAGATGAGACTGATGAGGATCAGCACGATATAGCAAATGACATTGCTGACATCAACTTTTTTCTTTTTCATTACTGGAAGCCCTCCTCATCCTTGACTGAAGGCAGAATGTTGTAAACTACCAGCGAGACCACAGCGGTAACGATGAATACCATGATACCGATGACGGAAGCCATCTTGTAGTTGCTGTCGTTGACCGTCATCTTATACAGCCAGGTAACCAGAAGGTCCGTGTAACCCGCGTTCGCTTTC
>ONYR01000153.1 GCA_900322165.1 uncultured Eubacteriales bacterium | reverse complement strand
GCAGCGGTCATTACCGCGGTCGTCTACTGCCGCATTAAGAAAAAGGAATTGCTGGAGCTACTCGATACGGCTATGCCCGGTCTGATCCTCGGTCAGGCGATCGGCCGCTGGGGCAATTTCTTCAATCAGGAATGCTTCGGCTCTTACACCGACAACTTCTTTGCGATGCGCCTCAATGTTAAGACGGCTGCCTACACGACTCCTGAACTGACCAAGCTCGCCGTTACCAAGGGCGGTGTCACCTACATTCAGGTCCATCCCACCTTCCTCTATGAGTCCTTTGGCTGCCTTGTCGTGCTCGCGATCATGCTTCTGCTCTTCAAAAAGCGCAAGTTCAAGGGTCAGGTCGCTTTCACGTACATGATCGGTTACGGTATACTTCGTGCATTTGTGGAATCGCTGCGCACGGACCAGCTGCTGATCTGGAACACGAACGTTCCGGTCTCCGTTCTTGTATCCGCTGCCATGGCACTGGCCGGTGTCATTCTTATGATCGTTTTTGCCTGCAAAGCACGTGTCGCTGCGCTGGCCGGAACCGAGGAAGGCGCTGCCAAGGCTCCCGATCTTTCGGAAGACGACGAAGAGACCGCCTTCTCAGATGCAGACGAGGCTTCGGATGCGGATCCCGATAAAGAAGACCCCATCGAAGAAGCTTCTGACGAGACGGCTGTCGAAGGCACTGACGATCAACCCGAAAGCGACGAAGATAATTCTGAGGATTCCGGCGCCGCAAATGAGACCGCGGAAGAAGAACAGAAGCCTACAGAAGAAGATCTCTGGAGCTGACACCAATACAACTGAATACACGAAATCGAAAAAGGGCACCTGCAGCAGGTGCCCTTTTGGTATGACTTCCGTTTTCGTTTTTTCTCTGAATTCTAATGCGTAAGCTTTTAAACTCAACCGATTTTCCGCATTGAAATGTCGGCGCTGACATCGAATGTTGCTCCGAAAACAACCTGCTGGTTTTTGACAGTTCCTGTTGCCGTGACCGGAGATTGATCAACCACAAAGGTAATGGTAAAGGAAGCCCCATTCAGGACAAATTCAGGCAAATCCGAAGATACCGAGCCGGTAAACAGATGCGTGTTTTCATCGTATACCCCTTTAAAATGAACCGTTCCTTCGGTATAGGTGATCTCGGCATCCGGATTACTAAGCGCATCGATCAAATTCGCCATGATCATTGGGAAGTACAGATCGGCTTCACCATTGGCGCCTAGAACGAGTTCAGCGGTAAATTCCTGAGCGTCTGCGTAGTCCAGTTTGAGTGTTAACTGATATTTTCCCGCAATGCCTTCATCCCCTATCGGTATGACGGTTTTCGGCGCTGTATACGTAAAGGGGATTTTCCTTTCCGGCTGGTCAACGCCGGGCGTTTTTCCCGGTGCGTAAAGGTGGATTTCCATCGGCCTGCCTGCCACCAGATATCCGATCAGCGTCGCCTTTACGACAGTCAAACCGTTTTTATTGACAGTCACTTTCCAGCTCTCCGGATCCGCTATAGCACTGAGGGTAGCAAAGACAGCGGTATAATTATAGTACTTTGCCTGCTCCTGCCCCTCTTTCATCTCCTCCGTCAGCTCAAACGTCAGCGTCGTGTTGAGCATATTTTTGATCCGGTTAAAGGCTTTTTCCTGTTCGTCCTCCAGTTTCCACTGCAGATCCTGCTGAACGTCATCCAAAATAGGTTCCAGGAGACGAATCAGATCCCGTTTGTAATCAGCGGTGATCGCGTCCTTGGTGGCCGCATCCGGCCAGCCTCTGCCCTTCTGATCTACATCAATTAAAATGTTCGTATACGTATCCGTGTCGATACTCCAGAACAGGTTGCACCATCTGTCAATTTCAGCCATGACGGCTGTTTCCGCGCTTTCCCGATTTTGAATCGCCTTCATGGCAATATCTTTAAAAGCCCAACGCCACTCCGCTTTTGTCCTTGTCATATACTTGGAATAATAATGCCGGTACGCTTTGGTCGTGTCCTCTGCGATCTTATCATAGGCATAATTACCCATATCCATCAAACCCTTGTCGATCAGCCAGACCGAAGCGCCGATGGTGCCAAGCGTTGAGCTCTGTGTCAATGAACCAAGCAGGTACACCGCATCTTTATACATGCTGATGATTTCGTTGTTCGTCTTATCGGCTTTCAAAGCTGAACCGGCAAGACTAACAATGGATGTTGCGATTCCGGCATAGCCGAGCGCCGTCGTGAATCCGTTAGCCCATTCGTTGTTTCCAATCACGTCTCCCAATCCGCTTCCGGAGATGAAAAGCGTTGTCAGGTTTCCTACAACTGTCGCTTTATCCGCAGTGGCGCTGGTTGCGGCGGCTAACGCGTTAAAGCTCTCTTCCAGAACCGGTCTGGTCAGCTCTCTGCACGCTTCTCCGGGAACGCCCTCATTGTCAAGCAGCTCCTGAATCGCGTCCATGACCTTTTCATTGTCAATCTCCACCATCCAATCGTTGATTTTGGTAAGCTTCATCATACGTTTGCCTTCGTTGACAAACTCAAAGCAGCCGTATTTCGAGAAATGATCGGTGTGAATAATCAGTTCTTTCGCTTCCGTATCGACATCATACAGTACACTTTCCCATTCCTGAGTCTCTTCGTTGAAGTACATGCCAGCCACGCACTGAGCCGGGTCTTCTCCGGGCTCAATACCGCTTCCGTCATACGGAATCCGGATACTGACATACCCACCGAGATCGTGAACGTCTCCAAGTGAAAACTCGTAAACCGTGTAGGTCGCCCCGAGTTCATCGTCCGTAACCGTCTCCTGTTTCGTAACCGTAAGCGAGGCATCCTCCGGCACATTAAGGCCGGGAGTAAAATCAACCGAGACACCTTCTTTGGAAGAAAGAGTTCCTCCATCCTCTGCAATACTTGTCTCAACAGGAAGTTCCTCCGAAGACTCTTCCACGCCGGAAGTAATAATCTTGATTCCGGAGGAGCTTTCCGTCTCACCGGCAGACTCTTCGGACCGCTGATGCTCACGGATGTTTTGAACAACGCGAATGATACTGCAGCCGGTTAAATTCAGCAGTATTATCACGCATAAAAACATGGAAATCAGTCTTTTCACAGCTAAACCTCCTGTTATGATGTAAACAAGATGAACTGTTTATAGTATAAATTATCTCATGATAATTTCGCAATCCCCTAAACGCAGCATTGCTGATTAATGGACAAAAAGTATTACATGAAAAGAGAGGCAGCCTTTTCGGTTACCTCTCTGGCAAAACTCCTGTGATTAACTTTTCTGTTCGTCGTACTTCAGCACGCTCATGAAGGCGGCCTGAGGGATCTCGACGTTGCCGATCTGCCTCATGCGCTTTTTACCTTCCTTCTGCTTCTCGAGCAGCTTCTTCTTTCGGGTGATATCACCACCATAGCATTTCGCAAGAACGTCCTTACGCATTGCCTTGACGGTTTCACGCGCGATGACTTTTCCCCCGATCGCGGCCTGAATCGGGATCTCGAAAAGATGTCTCGGGATCTCATCCTTCAGCCGCTCAGCCATCCGGCGGCCGCGCTCATAAGCCTTACTCTCATGAACAATGAACGAAAGCGCATCGACCATCTCGCGGTTGATGAGCATGTCCAGACGTACCAGCTCCGAACGCTCATAGCCAATCAGCTCATAGTCAAACGAAGCATATCCGCGGCTCTTCGACTTTAAGGCATCGTAGAAATCATAGATGATCTCATTGAGCGGCATGCGATAGGTCAGCAGCGCTCTGGTCTTCTCGATGTAATCGATGCCGACATAGATTCCGCGGCGATCCTGACAAAGCTCCATGATCGAACCGATGTATTCGGTCGGGATCATGATCTCTGCTTTGACGATCGGTTCTTCCATGTACGCGATCTCCGCCGCATCGGGAAGATTGCTCGGGTTCGAGATCATCAGCATCTCGCCGTCGGTCTTGTGAACCTGATAGATAACGCCGGGCGCGGTCGTGACAAGATCGAGATCGAATTCACGCTCCAGACGCTCCTCGATGATCTCCATATGGAGAAGCCCAAGGAATCCGCAGCGGAATCCGAATCCAAGTGCTGTGGAAGTCTCCGGCTCATAAAACAGCGAAGCATCGTTCAGCTTCATTTTGTCGAGCGCATCTCTCAGATCAGGATATTTCGCACCGTCTGCCGGATACAGGCCGCAGTAGACCATCGGCAGGACTTTTTTATATCCAGGAAGCGCTTCTTTCGCAGGGTTCTTGGCGGATGTGACCGTATCGCCCACGCGGGTATGACTCACTTCTTTGATGCTGGCCGTAAAATAACCAACCTCACCGGTACTGAGTACCTCATCCGGGATCAGCGTGCCGGCTCCCATGTGTCCGACTTCAACGACATCATACTCTTTTCCGGCGGCCATCATGCGAACCCGCATGCCGGCTTTCATATAACCGTTTTTGACGCGGCAGAAAACGATAACACCGCGGTACGAATCGTAGAGCGAGTCGAAAATCAGTGCCTGAAGCGGTGAATCGATATCGCCTTCCGGAGGCGGAAGCTTCGTAACGATCTGTTCGAGGACTTCTTCAATGTTGATCCCGCTTTTGGCAGAGATCAGCGGTGCTTCCGACGCATCGAGGCCGATGACGTCCTCGATCTCCGCGCGGACCCGCTCCGGATCCGCAGCCGGAAGATCGATCTTGTTAATGACCGGAAGGATCTCAAGATCATGTTCCAGCGCAAGATAGACATTCGCTAACGTCTGCGCCTCAACGCCCTGTGAGGCATCGACGACAAGCACCGCTCCCTCGCAAGCCGCCAGAGATCTCGAGACTTCATAGTTAAAGTCTACGTGTCCGGGAGTATCGATCAGATTTAAGATATACTCTTCCCCGTCATCCGCGTGATAGACGAGACGTACGGCCTGGGCTTTGATCGTAATGCCCCTCTCGCGTTCAAGATCCATATTATCCAGGACCTGATCCTGCATCTCTCGATCCGTCAGCAGGCCGGTTTTCTGGATGATACGGTCAGCTAAGGTCGATTTGCCGTGGTCGATATGGGCGATAATGCAAAAATTGCGAATCTTTGCTTGATCGGTCATCGGATTCTCCTAACATATATTGGTCACGTTCACACGCCAAACAGCTTTGCTGAGCGTGCGAAGAAAGCTTTATAGCAAAAACACCTCCGAGTTTACACTCAGGGGTGTTTCAGGATCCGGCGGGTTAAACCGGATCAGCCTCTATTTTTACAATAGAATTAGGCGATTTTATTGACCGTTTTCGTAAGACGGGAAATCTTACGGGAAGCGGTGTTTTTATGAAGCACGCCCTTGCTCTTTGCTTTATCGATGGTAGAAGTCGCTTTGACAAGCGCTGCCTTTGCCGCCTTGGCATCGTTCGCAGCAACCGCCGCATAGACCTTCTTTACTTCCGTTTTAACAGCGGACTTAATCATCTTGTTACGCAGAGTCTTGGTACGGATGACCTTAACGCGCTTCTTGGCAGATTTGATGTTTGCCATGGTGTTTGAAAACCTCCTGAGATTCTAAATAAACTGCATCCTTTGGTGAGCCCAGGGATGCGCGTAAAAATAGAATGGACAGACTAAGACACGAAGGGTATTATACCAAACGATTCTCCTTAAGTCAAGGCCGCATCACGCATTAATATTAAATCCATAGCCTCCGCATCCGTGATCTCGCCGATCTTGATGCGGCTGTCCATCTCCAGCAGCCTCTCCAGAATCATCTCCAGCCTTTTTCTTCCAAACCGCGAGGCCTGGCGTCTCGTTTTAGCGACCGCAAAGGACGGGATCCCGAGCTCTTTTGAGAGCGTCACGGGATCAGCGTTCTCCATCAGCGAAGCTTTATACAGTATCCGAAACTGCCGAATGATCATGAACAGGATCCGCTGCAGGACTTCTCCCTGCTTTACAAGATCCAGATAGATCTGGTACGCCTCCTTGGTGTGACCCTCTCCCAGGGCATCCGTCATGCGGAACACACTCGCCTCCACCGAGGGCGTTACGATCGCCTCGATGTCTTTCTTTTCGATCACTCCTCGCTCGCCCATGTAGGAAGACAGCTTGTGGATCTCTGCTTCGATGCGCTGCATATCCGAGCCCGTCAGACTCAGAAAATACTGTATTTCATTGCGCCCGATCGCCAGATTGCGAAGCTTGAATTCACGTTTGATCCACGTAGCGAGGGCGTTATCATCGAGCCGCTTAAACTCTTCGGCCTGGCCGAACTGAGTGACTGCTTTGTACATCTTGGACCGCTTATCGACTTCGTTCTCAATAAACAGCACGGTCGTCGTTGAGGGGATCTCCTCCATCAGCTCCGGAAGCTTTTCCAGAGAAGCAACGCCTTTCCCTCCGAACATGTGGCTGTCACGAATGATGACAAGCCGCTTTTCTGTCATAAACGGGAACGTCTCAATGCTTGCCCGAAGCGCTTCGAAATCCGTCGGCGAAGTCAGATCATCCAGATTCATCATCTCGTCTTCCTCAGACATCAGCGCCTTCTTAAGCCGCTCTGTATTCAGCCTGACCAAATACCGCTCTTCTCCGTAAAACAGATACAGACAGCCGATCTCATGGTCCCTGATCTGCTCTTTTAATGACTTCATCTTGATTCCCCTGACCTGATATATTCGATAAACTGTACTTTACCGTTGCGCAGTCTGATTTGTATGCACCCGTTCATTGCGGTCACCCTCCAGGGATCACCATGCGCGGATAATCGTGAAAGCATTACCTCGCCCGGATGACCGTACGAATTGTTTTTTCCGCAGCTGATGACGGTCAGCTCCGGATGGATCTGTCGGAGAAACTCTTCCCCCGTCGCGTAATTCGAACCGTGATGCGCGGCTTTCAGCACCGTCACCGTCTCGATCTCCCCAAGCACGCCTTCACGAGTCATCTGAGCTTCTGTCTCCAAGGAGATATCGCCCATAAACAAAACGGAGACATTCTCTCCTTTTGCCAACAGAACCAGCGACCCGGAGTTGCTGTCCGGATATTCCACTCCCGGCGAGAGGCATTGAAAAGCAAGTGGGCTTTTCCCATTGATCGAGATCGAATCACCCGCCCGAATGCGAACCACTTCCCCGCCCTGAGACCGGACAGCGTTCTCAAGTCTTTCCGAGAGCTCGTTGTCATGCGCCTTCTGATCCGCCATGATCAGCAGCGAAACCTTAAACTTTCCGCTCTCAGCAAGTTCGATCGCGCCCTTGATATGATCCGAATCCGGATGCGAGATCATCAGCGCATCGATCGTGTAGATCCCTCTCATTTTCAGGTAAGGTTCCAGCACCTTTTCGTAACCCGGGCCAGCGTCCATGATCACCACAGACTGATCCCATTCTATCACAGCACAGTCCCCTTGTCCAACATCCAGAAACGTAAACCTTCGCTCTCTGTGAGGTAATAACGCCACGACAAGAAGCAACGCGATCACGGACAGGCTGCGGATCCTTCGCTGGATCTCCTTCGGGCGGGAGATCATGAGACCAAGAAGGATCAGCACCATGTAATAAAGGATCATCGTGCGAACGTGCGGCTGTCCCCGAAGTGTCCAGAAACCAATGTCTGAAAAGAACCGGCTGCCGGTTTGATAGGTCTGAATCAGCCATTGACTGATCCAGACAAAACCACCGGATAACGCCGGAGAGATCAGGCTCAGCATCAGCGCCAGCACCGCACCGATGATCACTCCTGCCACGGTCGGAACGACCCAGAGATTCAGCAGAAACGAAAATGGGGAAAGTTCATAGTAAAACCAAAGCAGGATCGGTCCGGTGAGAAAAATGATTCCTGCCGAAGAAGCGATCCCTTTTCTCAGCCAGTAAGGAAGGATCGTACATCGCATCACCAAAATGCGGCCGAAACTCATTCCAAACAGAGCCATATAGCTGAGCCAAAAGGCTGAGCTGAGGAAATACAGCGGTTCCAGCAGCAGAATCACCAGCATCGAGGACGCAATGGCGCAAAGCGGATCATAGGTTCTCGAAAAGAGTCTGGCACCTCTGCGGATCGTGAGCATCAGTGCCGCGCGCAAGGTAGCTAAAGCGCCCCCTGTCCATAAAGCATAGACCCAGATCAAGCCAAGCGCCCATCGCCCGGCTTTTTTCTCACCCATGCGCAGTTTGAGGATCCTTTCGATTCCATTCGCAACGATCGAGATATGAAGCCCGGAGATCGCAATGATGTGTGCGATCCCGGCTTCCGAGAACTGAGTCTGTATCTCTTCATCGAGCATGCTTTTGTCTCCCAGAAGCATCGCGCAGATCACTCCGCTGAATGGCTGTTTCCAAAGAAGGCTGATCCGATCCGCTGCTGCGTCCCGGCTGCACATCCAAAAAGAAAGAACCGGACCGGCAGTGAACGTTTTCACTACCGAATCCGGTTTGATGATCAGATCGATATGCTCTGTTCGATAATAGAGCTGTGCGTTAAAGCCTCCCGGGTTGCGGAGAGGCTCGGGAAAGGATACCACTCCGTCAAGTACGATCCTGTCTCCTGCCATCAGCCTTTGTCTCGCTCCGGATGAAGTGAACACTTCCTGGGAATTCAGGTAAAAAACTCCCATTCGAATCCGTGTTCGGCCACCGTATTTCAGCCGAAACAAGGCGGTGTACCGATAGCCAAAAGTAACCTTTCGCCCTGAAAGAATCAGCCCTTTTGTGTCGGAGATTCTCCAAGCGCCGTTTTCGTATGGCAAGAGTTTTTTGATTTCGCTGTCCCTCCTGTCCCACCCGTAGATCGCCTCTCCAGCGGAGGGACAAATCACAAGCACGAGCGCAAGGTACAGAAGATAGGCGCAAAGCACGGGCAGGATCCGTCGTTTCACTGAACGTTTCAAATGATCTTACTCCGCTTCTACATATTGCATGTTCGGTTCAAGGAACTGATCTATCCTTACATAGGATTTATAGAACTCAACCCGCTCGCCGCCGATCAGAAACTGCACATAGCTCAGCTCACTGATGCCGGAGAGTGAGTTGACGATCGAATAGATCGTCAGCGTTTCAAGGATCTCCGAACCTTCATGGTTAAGCCGGAATTCCTCGCTCAGATCAACGTAGCAGACTCCGTTTTCGATAACGATGTCATTGATCTGTGTACCCTCGGGAATCGTAGGAAGATGCCCGCTTTGCTGCGGACCGTCGATCAGCGCATCCATGATCGCGTACGACAAAGGTTCGGTCATTCCGAGAGCCAGGCTTCGTTCCTCCACAACAAGCGCGGTCCTTGACTCATTCATAAAGTACAGTTTCACTGTCACTTCATCGTTCAAAACATCCGCACCATACTGATTAATGATCAGGTCGTCGGAAGCATTCAATTCATCGACAAGCTGGAAAACGCCCTCCTCGCTGCTTTCCATCATAAAGACGATCTCATCGATCAATCCGGTAGCAAACAGAACCTTGGCCATGCCGGTACGCATGAGCGCTTTTTCGTTAGGCGAAAGACCGCTGTATTCCTTCGAAAGATAGATCTGGAGAATGCGTTTATCGTTTTCCGGCATCGACTGACCGTTTGTTCCCCCGTCCACGGTCTGCTGAAGCGCGATCTGCAGGATCATGCCGCTTGGAATAATGGAAAACAGTTCCTTCTCCGGCACCATCTCGAGCCGCTCGATCACCGCCGAAAGCTTCATCTCATCCTGCATAAAATTACTCAGGTTAAAGACGATCGTATACGGGATCAGGGAAGTATGCGTCTCATTGGTATAGTAAAACACAAGACTTCCGGGCTCCCCAGAAGTGGAATCCGTTTGAGCGTTCGGCGAATTCGCACGGCATCCGCACAGGACGATGCAAAAAGCGAGCAAAACGGGAAGCAATCGTTTCACGTGTCTCATACGTCATCCTCCCCTTCAATGTCCTGCTCAAGCGGAAGCTTCACCGTAAAGCGGCTTCCGACGCCCGGTGTACTCTCGACAGAGATCTCGCCATTGTGAAGATTCACGACCTGTCTGACAATGGAAAGGCCAAGGCCAGAGCCTCCGGTCTGTCGGTCGCGTGCCTTATCCACTCGGTAAAAGCGATCAAACAGCTTATCAAAGTGCTCCGCATCGATTCCGATGCCGGTATCTTCGACCGTGATCAGGGCAAACCCGATCGTTTTTTTAACGTAAACCGTTATTTTTCCCTGATCCTTATTATATTTGATCGCGTTTTGGATTAAGTTGGAGATAGCCAGTGTCAGCTTGGTTTCATCCGCCTCGACTTCCAGCGAGGTAAACTCCGTATCCAGGACCATCGAGATCCCACGGTCTTGGGCAAGCGGACTGAGACGTTTAAAGACTGCCTCGATCAGATCGATCAGGTCGAAGTTTGAAAGATTCAGTGCCTTCTCTCTTTCTTCCAGTCGCACCAGTGTCAGCAGATCATTAACGATATTGTTCATTCGGTCGATCTCACTGTTGATGTCCTGCAGGAACTCCCGGTACACTTCTTCCGGTGCTGATTCCTGAAGCAGCAGGGATTCCGTCAGCACCTTGATCGAGCTAAGCGGAGTCTTCAATTCATGAGAAACGTTGGAAACAAATTCTTTTCGGGAGCGGTCAACCGTCTGCAGGTCTTTCGTTGCCTGTTCAACCGAGTCGACGATCTCCGCATATTCATCCTGAATCTTGAATTTCGGTTTGAATTCATCACGCTCAGGGCTTTTAAACAGCTTCAGCCAGCGCAGAATTTTCTCAAGCGGTTTTGTCTGCAGCGCAATCAGAAAATAAAGACCGACAATAACGATCAGACCTAAGAAAAACTCGGCCATCACGACAAGGTCTTCTCCGTATTTGACTGTCTGCTGAAGCTGTTCGGTCCCGGCGAACGCACACACGACACCGATGATCTGTTGATCGACATCACTTTGTATCGGAACGGCAAGCCGGTAGATTCCCTCTTCCAGGCCGCTCGCCGACGTTCCGGCCAGCGCGCTCAGCACCTCATCGTTGATCATGTACGATCCGTTGCGTGCCTGCGAGGAATCATACAGTACCTGACCTTTGTCATTCAGGATCATCAGGCGCAGATAGCTGTACATCCGGCTGCTGTCCTGCATCTCGGTTCTCAGGTAATTGCTCAGTGAAGTCCCTTCTCGCTGCGCATAGGAGATCTCACTGGCGATCAGGTTGCAGTACCGGCTTGTCTCCGCTTGTCTCTGTCTCAGCCAGTATTGTTCCCAGATATCAAAAACAAAGTGGCTGAAAACGATGCAAAAAAGCACATAGACGGCGACGACCGTCAGAAATATCCGCAAACGAATACTTCTGAAAAAGCCGACCCGTCCACTGCCTGCCTTATTTAATAATGCCATATTGGTTACGCCTTAAAGTAGTATCCGACACCCCATTTTGTCTGAATATACAGCGGATCACCGGGGTTCGGTTCGATCTTCTCGCGAAGTCTTCTGACATGCACGTCTACCGTGCGGACATCGCCCGGATAATCGTAGCCCCAGACAATATCGAGAAGCTTTTCACGGCTGTAGACCTTTCCGGCGTTGCGGGAAAGCAGCTCAAGAAGGTCGAATTCTCTGGCTGTCAGATTCGCTTCCACGCCTTTCAGGAAGACACGCCGTGAATCGTAATCGATCTTCAGATCATGGAACTCGCCGATATTGGTCTCCTTCACTTCGCTCTGTCTCGTCCGGCGAAGGATCGCCTTCATACGCGCTTTGAGCTCCAGAATGTTAAACGGCTTGGTCATGTAATCGTCGGCTCCGTACTCAAGGCCGAGGATCTTGTCCATATCTTCGCTTTTCGCTGTCAGCATCAAAATCGGGACGTTGGAAAACTCCCTCACCTGCTGACAGACCTGAATTCCGTCCATCTTCGGAAGCATCACATCAAGAATAACAAGGTCATATTCCTTGTTCTGGATCATATTAAACGCTTCTTCCCCATCGTAAGCCGCGTCAACTTCCATTCCGTCCTGGATCAGGCTCAGACGAATTCCCTTGACGATCAGTTTTTCATCATCAACGATCAATACTTTGGTAGCCATTTTCCCTCCCGACATCTTCATGTCACGGTATGTTTCATTAGACCGTGATATAGTATTTCAGCTGTTCAAATTTCTTTTCGCCGATCCCTTCCACCTTCATAATCTCTTCAATCGACTGGAACGGACCGTTTTCTTCACGGTAGCGGATAATGCGGTCAGCATAGGTTTCTCCGATACCCGGCAAGGTCATTAGTTCTATTTTAGTTGCCAAATTGATATTGGTCAAGTCCGCTTCTCCGAGATTCATCGAAGTATTTTTCTCAGAGCCGCTTCCTTCCGCATCACTCCCTCCCATTGTGACAAATCCTTCCATGCCGGTATAAGGATCACTCTCATCTTCGAGAAACGGCACATAGATCCGCATAGAATCCGCCAGATAGGCAGCTAGGTTCAGCCGTTTCAGATCTGCAGTCTTTAACGCGCCGCCCGCGGCTTCGATCGCGTCCGCGATCCGAGACCCTTCCGGCAGAAACCACACCTGATCCGGGTTTCTGACAGCCCCGCTTACATGAACGCCGAGGAGCTTCACTTCCTCACTGCTTTCCTCGCTG
>ONYR01000176.1 GCA_900322165.1 uncultured Eubacteriales bacterium | reverse complement strand
TTGGCAGTCTGATCCTGATGGCAAAGGCGGGCTGAGTTTCTACTGTCATCGTGCCGCCTGCCTGTTCGGTGAGCTCGCGCAGAGAACGGAGACCGCCTTTTTCGGTGATCTCTCCTTCGGGCTGAATACCGTTATTGGTTAATGTGGTTTCGATCCGGTCTTCATCTTGTGTGATGATAACGTAAAGCTCGTTTCCGTGAGCATGGCGAAGCGTGTTGGTGAGGCACTCGTGGATCGCGGTCGTGATGATCGGCTTGTGTGTTTCGGACTGCGGCAGCTTACCTGTGACAAAGATCGTAAGTCCCAAACGCTTTGCCATCGACATCAAAAGCGCATATTCATCCTGCGGGTTAGGCATCGGGTCGTTCTTAAGGAACGAGACGCTGTGACGCAGGTTTTCGAGCAGTTCTTCCTTCTCCTTTTCACTCCCGCCTGCTGTCAGATACCGCTTGAGTGTGAGCAGGTTGCTCCCCATCTCATCATGGATCCGGACCTTGGCATTCAGGATCTCACGCTCCGCCGTTAGGGCTACGATCTCCTGATTGACCTTCTGCAGGTGCCTGCCGAGCTGTTCTACCTTTTCGCGCATCTGTGTCAGTTCCTGCGTTTTGCGGAACGTCTCCGTGATGTCGAGGGCAACAAGCATGCGGACAGTGTATTTTTCGTATGGGATCTCGGTTTCGTGAAGTTCACGTACCGTGCCGTCAGGGAGCGTGATGACCGGTTCGCCGCCGACGATCTCACGTCCGCACTCGGGAAGGAGTTCACCGTTTTGCAGCTGTTCACGAAACACCGCACCATCGTTCAGTTCCGCACCGAGGACCTTTCGGCACAAGTCCTCCATCGTACGGTTGACTAGCAGCGTCTTTGCGCCCGGCGCATAACAGAGGATGCCGGCCGGAAGACTGTCCATTGCTTCCTTGACAGACATAGGCGTGATCCGTTTTTTCTCGTAGAGGTAGATCATCCGCCAGAGGAAGATCTCTAACAGAGCCAGTACAAGGCAAAGTGTTACAAGAAGCCAGCCGGGCAGAGTGAGTAAAGCCAGCTGGATATCGCCGGCAGTCTGAGAATAAACGTAGCCTCTGCAGGGTGTGTCAAAGCACTGCTCCATGCAATATAGAAGAAGCGACAGAGGCAGCGTGAACCACAGATACCGGTAACGCTTTTGCTGGATCAGAAACGCGTTGATCACGATCGAGGCAAGGAACATAAACAACGCGAAAAAGCAGAGCAGGCTCCACGGCATCGCTTTGATAATAGCAGGGTCCAGATAGAGCCTCATTTCCATCCGCCTCCTTCCGTAAAGGCGAGGACGATGATCATGTCCTGATTATCCTTGGTGATCGAGATCCTGCGGGAAAAACCCTGAACCGCAGGAAGGCTTCCATTGGTTTCATAAGAGAAGTTTTCGGCTTTGAGCATCATGCGCACGACGAGGTTTTCCTGATCGGAGCGTACCGTGATGATCATGTCAGACAGTGTCTCCAGGCTCTTCTCGATGATCTCTTCGATCTGTTCATAGGCTGCCGTGATGATGGCAGCGGGATAGCTCTTGACACCGATCGAGCTTGTCGCGGTATTGATACCGCTGAGCCGGATATAGTCCAGGGACTCCGTGATCGCGGAGGCTAGTTCCAGAACCGTCAAGGCTCCGGAGACGGCCAGAAGCTCCATGTTGCTGCGCCGTTTGATGTATGCTTTCAGCACGGCGATCCGTGCGAGTTCTTTTTCGCCGCACCCTTCCGGAGCATTTAGGAGTTTTTCGATCTCGCCGAGCTGGGGCTTGACGATGTCGGAAATACGCTCATACAAGCGGTTCCGTGTTTCCAGTTCCGCTCGTTCCTGTTTGATTCGGTTTTCCTCCGCGATGTAGGCATTTCTGGTTTCGATCTCATGGGTGGTTTCCGCGATCTGTTTGTTCAGATCCTGAAACGGTTTCAGATCCACCGTATATTCAACGGTTCCGCCTCGTATAGGGTGAGAAACAAGTTTGGTATTTTCATCTTCCGAGAAAGGCGTTTGGGCTGCAGCGGTTCGGTAGACAAGGCTGCCTTGAGCGTCCAGGATAGCAGCGGGAAGAGTAGCAGCGGAAAAAAGCAATTCGTAGCCGCGGTTTGCGGGGATCATGCCGGTTTGAATACATGCTTCCAACGTCGCGATGACACAGAAGGCCAGCATTTCACCAAGCTGCCAGATCCGTACTCTGAAAAGCCTGCGCCCCAGATTGAACGGATAAAGAACGAAATACAAAAGACCGATCAGAAAGGGCACGAGAATGAGCCAACGGTATTTCCATGTAATGTATTGATAATTCTTTTTCTGGAGCAGGATGAAGGACACAATATACAAGCCATAGATAAAGATGTTGATCATGTAATA
>ONYR01000114.1 GCA_900322165.1 uncultured Eubacteriales bacterium | reverse complement strand
TCCGTGTTTTCGAGCATCCAGGCGGCGCGTTCGAGCGAGCGGGCGAGGGCGTACTGGGTGATGTTCATGCCCGTATAAGTCTGGACGATGCGATTCAGGTAACTCCCGGAGTAGCGCAGTTCTTCGCAGAGCTTTTCGCGCGAGATTCGCCCGTTCGTGCGCTCGATGAGGTCGTTGATCTGCGAGAAGATGCGGCTCTCGGCGGCGGTGCCGATGTCGATGGAGCGGGTCGTGAAAAAGTGACGGTCCCCGAGCAGGTTCAGCAGGCCGCAGATCAGCGAACGAAAATAGTACGAAGAGCCGGGCTGGGGATTCTTGAGTGTCTCCTGCATCTGCTTGTAGAACCTGTCGGCGCGGATCGGGGCTGCGAGGTTCAGCGGAATAAAGTCAAGGTAGCTTTTACGGTGGCTGCCTTCCCCCTGAAGCTCCGCGGAGAGAAAAGCGCCGAGGTCGCTCTTCTGTTTCCAGAGGTGCGGGGTCGGAAAGAGGCTCTCCGTGTCCTCGGAAACGGTTTGCCGGAAATAGTCGGACGAAAGGGAGAGGCTGAGGGTGGTAAACGCGGAGGTGTATTCCTCGTTGTGCCGCACGTTTCGGTTCAGAATGAAGCAGCTGCCGGTCGAGTAGCGGTGCCTCGTGGTCTCGATGATCTGATTGAGAATGCCCTCCTGAACATAAACAAGCTCGTAGGTGTTGTGCTGGTGGAGACCGGCGTTCTTCACAGCCAGCTCAAAATCCTGCTCATCAAAGCTGAGGGACGTATAGTGACCGGGCGAGATCATGGTCAGGGTATAAGGGAATTCTTCCTCAGGATCATAATGAATCAGATTCAGCTCCAGCGGGGCTCTGGTGCTCTGCTGGCTGCCCGCGCGGACAATATCGATAGACAGCTGAGCCGGTGAATTCATCTGGTCCAGCCGCATTGTTTTCTTGATTTCTTTTCCGTTTTCGATGGTGTAGTAGATGCCCATGAGATTTCGGCCTCCTTTTTTCACGAATATATCATATTTGATACAAAAACGGAAGAATAAAGGCTGAAAATGTTATTTTATATCAAATCGGATTGAGTTATGATAAAGAGGCAGTATGGAAACTAATGCGCGGAGGAAGCCGTCCCGCGTGGTTAATATCAGGAGGAAATCATGAAAACTATCCGCTTCACAAACGATTGGACTGTCCGCAAGGTTGGCGAAGTGAAGAAAAAGCCGGTCTGCCTGCCTCATGATGCGCAGATCAGTGAGCAGCGCGGCAAGAATATCTCAAACAGCGGCCACGCCTATTTCCCGGGCGGTGCGTACGTTTACGAGAAGACCTTCACCGCGCCTGAAGAGTGGGAGAACAAGACGGTGATCGTTGAGTTCGAAGGCGTCTACAAGAATGCCACCGTCAGCTTGAACGAGAAAGAGCTGTGCTTCCATCCCTACGGCTACACCGGTTTCTTTGTCGAACTGGAGGGTCTGAACTACGGAGAAGAGAACACGCTGAAGGTCGTCGCGGACAACTCCAAGCTGCCGAACTCCCGCTGGTACTCGGGCTCCGGCATCTACCGCCCGGTATGGCTTCACGTCTGCGAAAAGGAAGGACTTCGTCCGGAGAGCGTCAAGATCCATACGGTCAGCATTGATCCTGCGGTGATCCATGTGGAGGCACCGGTCTGTGTCAAGGTTGATGTTGACGGCGTTGTCGGGGAGGGTACGAGCTTTGACCTGACGATCCCGAATGCAAAGCTTTGGAGCGATGAGACACCGAATCTCTACACCGCCAAGGTATGTGCTGCTGAGGGCGACTGCATTGAGGTTACCTTCGGTATCCGCCAGATCACCTGGGATAACAAGGGTCTGTATATCAACGGCAAGGAAACGCTCCTGCGCGGCGGCTGTGTCCACCATGACAACGGTATTCTCGGCTCGGCAAGCTTCCCGGAGAGCGAAGAACGCCGCGTCCGCATCCTGAAGGAGAACGGTTTCAACGCGATCCGCTCCGCTCACAATCCCGCTTCCAAGGCGATGATCGAAGCCTGTGACAAATATGGTATGTACGTCATGGATGAGACCTTCGACATGTGGTACAACCGCAAGAATACGTACGACTACGGATGCGATTTCGAAGAGTGGTGGGAGAAAGACATC
>ONYR01000161.1 GCA_900322165.1 uncultured Eubacteriales bacterium | reverse complement strand
GTATCACCTATGATGATACGGTTTACGAGATCATCGTTACGGTAACGGACGATGGTTCCGGTAAGCTCAAGGCTGCGATCAACGTTGACGGCGAGGCCAACAGCCACGGAAGTCAACTTTGACAGTGACGAAGATTTCATGGCCTACATCGAGGATCTTCGGTCGCGCTCGGAGTTCACAAGCGATGTTGAGATCCAGGGCTCCCCCCCTTTTAAGCCCTGGTGCAGGCTTTTTTTTATGGAAAACGAAGGGGAAAAGCGGTATAATAAACACCTTGAAAAACGCGCAGCCGCGGTGGACCGCAAGGCGGCCTCGGCAGCCGAAAAAGGCAGCCGGAGCGGGCTGCGCTGTGAGAGCGGCCGACTGGGCTGCGCTTAAGGAGTTTTGAGTATGAAAAGACGATTAGCCTTGCCTGAGAAAATTGAGATTCGAGGCGCAAGGGTTCATAATCTGAAAAATATTGACGTGGATATTCCGCTGAATCAAATCGTCGGGATCGCGGGCGTTTCCGGCTCGGGAAAGTCTTCGCTTGCGCTCGGCGTTTTGTACGCGGAGGGTTCGAGGCGGTATCTCGAATCGCTCTCGACCTACACGAGGCGGCGCATGACACAGGCCGGCAAGGCACAAGTGGATGATGTCCGGTATGTGCCGGCGGCGCTCGCGCTGCACCAGCGGCCGGGCGTTCCCGGGATCCGCAGCACGTTCGGGACCATGACGGAGCTCTTGAACAGCCTTCGTCTGATGTTTTCGCGTCTGTCGGTGTACCGCTGCCCGAATGGTCATGAGGTGCCTCCGACGCTGGATTTTGCGGCGGAAAAGGAAGTGCGCTGTCCTGTTTGCGGAGCAGTTGTCCCGGTGATCGGGGCAGAGGATCTCGCGTTCAACAGCGGCGGAGCCTGCCCGGAATGTGATGGAACCGGTGTTGTCCGCACGGTCGATGAATCGACGCTCGTGCCGGATGAGTCACTCACGATCGATGAGGGCGCGGTCGCCCCGTGGCAGACGCTGATGTGGTCGCTGATGAAAGACCTTGCGCGCCGCAGGGGCGTGCGGACGGATGTGCCGTTTTCGGAGCTGACCGAGCGTGAGCGCGAGATCGTTTTCCATGGACCGGCCGAGAAGATGCACATCCTGTATACGAGTGAGAAGACGAATCAGGCCTCGGAATTCGACATGACGTATTTCAACGCGGTCTACACGGTGGAAAACGCGCTTGCCAAAGTGAAGGATGAGAAGGGCATGAAGCGCGTGGAGCGGTTCCTGAAGCAGGGCCCGTGCCCGTGCTGTCACGGGACGCGTCTGTCGGAGCGGGCTCGCTCGCTGCGGCTTCGCGGAGTGTCGCTCGATGAGGTCTGTACCTACCCGTTGTCGGACCTGATCGAGTGGGTGAACGGCGTTCCGGCATCACTGCCCGAGGAGATGCGCCCGATGGCTGAGAGCATCTGCGAGTCCTTCCAGCACACGGCCCGCCGTCTGGTGGATCTTGGGCTTTCCTACCTCTCGCTTGACCGCGCCGCCTCGACCCTCTCGACCGGCGAGCGCCAGCGGACGCAGCTTGCCCGCGCGGTCCGCAACCGCACGACGGGCGTTTTGTACGTGCTCGATGAGCCTTCGATCGGGCTGCATCCTTCGAACCTCGAGGGCTTGCTCGGTGTGATGGACGACCTTGTCGCGGACGGCAATTCGGTCGTACTCGTTGACCATGACACGCAGGTTCTTGCGCATGCGGACTACCTCATCGAGCTCGGCCCTGAGGCCGGCGCGAAGGGCGGACAGATCATTGCGAAAGGCTCGGTGGAGGAGCTTGCGAGCGATCCGGTTTCGATGATCGGACCGTTTTTGCGAGCCGAGAATGAAGCAAAACTTAATACAAATTTGGATTCGGCGGACCTGTTTTCGCTCGGGACGATCCACATGGAGACGTCCGCGATCCACACGGTCAAGCCGCTCTTCGTCAGCATCCCGAAGGGAAAGCTTTCGGTTGTAACCGGTGTTTCCGGCTCCGGCAAAACGACGATGATCCTTGAAAGCCTGATCCCGGCCCTCGAGGCGCAGATCAGCGGTAAAAAGCTTCCGCCGCACGTTAGGTCGGTTGAGGCGGAGGGGATCCGCCAGGTGAAGCTCATCGACGCGACCCCGATCGGCATCAACGTGCGCTCGACCGTTGCCACCTACGCGAACGTTCATGACGAGCTGCGCAAGGTCTACGCGAAGACGAAGGACGCCAAGGAACGGGGCTTCAAAGCCGGCGATTTCTCCTACAACACCGGCGAGCTACGGTGCAAAACCTGCGACGGCACCGGCATGATCAGCCTCGACGTGCAGTTCCTCCCGGACGTGGACATCCCCTGCCCGGACTGCGGCGGCTCGCGCTATGCGAAGGAAGCCTGGCAGATCCGGAGGGAGAAGAAGAAGGGAGCGCAGCGAGGCGTCTCGCTTCCGGAGCTCATGCGTATGAGCGTGGATGAGGCGATGGTGGAGTGCAGTGATCTTCCCATGGTTTACAGCCGGCTGAAGGTGCTGCATGATCTCGGGCTTGGTTATCTGACGCTGGGCGAGGAGACCCCGG
>ONYR01000331.1 GCA_900322165.1 uncultured Eubacteriales bacterium | reverse complement strand
TTTGTCATGAGCGGGGAATCCTTTTTCATACCGATGCGGTGCAGGCCTTTGGCAAGATCCCGCTCGATGTGCATGCGATGAACGTCGATCTTCTTTCCATGAGCGCCCATAAGCTCTATGGCCCGAAAGGAGTCGGAGCACTTTATATTGCAGAAGGATGCGGGATCGGGCCGTTCATCCATGGCGGTAAGCAGGAGAGAGGGCTCAGAGCCGGCACGGAAAATGTGCCTGGGATCGTTGGCTTTGGAAGAGCCGCCGAACTCTCCGGGCTTGAGATGGAAGAAAATGTCAAAAAATTAACCGCGCTTGCCGAAAGACTAAAGCGCGGTTTGGAAGATCGAATCGAAGGGTGCCGTTTTCATCAGCCGGAGGCGGGTGGCATTCCCGGACTGCTGAGTGTTGCGCTTCCGGATGCGGAAGCGGAGTCGGCGCTGATCGTGCTGGATATGGAAGGGATCGCGGTCTCGGCCGGCTCAGCCTGTGAGAGCGGCGCGGTGGAAGCGTCCCATGTGCTGAAGGCGATCGGACTTTCAGAGAAGGAAGCGAGATCCATGATCCGCATTTCGCTTGGAAGAGAAAACACCGAAGCGGAGGCGGATCAGATCGCCGAGACGATCGCGAAAGTAAATGAGCGGCTTTTGAAGCTCCGCAAGGGATTTCGTTAAGACATCGAATCGCGAAGGATGATCTCGTGCTGAAGCGCGTAGCGCTTTTTCTCGATCGGTTTTCCCTCGATCTGGCGGATCAAAAGGTCAGCTGCTTTATAGCCGATCGCGTGCTGTGGCTGAGCGACGGTCGTGAGGGACGGGACAAACATCTCCGAGATGGCCGTGTTGTCAAAGCCGATGACGGAAACATCCTGCGGCACTTTAAAGCCGTGAGAGTCGAGGGCGCTGATCGTACCGATCGCGCAGCTGTCCGAGAAGCAGAAGATCGCGTCGGGAAGCTCCGCTTTGGCAAGAAGCATCGCAGATAAGGCGCGGCTGCCGGAGCGGAACGAATAGCCCTCATCCGACTGATAGAACGGAGTGATCCCGTTTTCCCGGAGCGCATGAAGCGCACCTTTTAACCGAAGAGAAGAACTGTAATACAGATCGCCCGCGCCAAAGAGGGCGATCTTCTTTTTGCCTTTGGAGATCAGGAAGGAAACCGTCTCGTAGGCGGCGGCCTCATCATCGATGGAGACGACCGGGATGCGGCGGCTTTTGACCGGCTCGCAGGCGCAGACCACCGGCGCTTCCTGACTGAGTTTCAGCAGCTCCGCTTCGGGTACGTCGAGACTGGTGATAATGCAGCCATCGACCTCGTGCGTCTGCAACATGCGGGCATAGTCCCGGAAGGTTTCGGCATTGCCGCGGGTCACACTGACAAGGACAGAGTAGTGATCCTCTCTTGCGCGGTCTTCGATACCGCGCATCACACGGGAGAAAAACTGGTTCGAGAGGGTATGCAGGATGACAAGGATACGCTTCGTCTTCATGAGCCTCAGCGTGCGTCCGAGATAGTTGGGCTGATAATGCAGGGCCGAAATTGCGTTAAGGACACGTTCCCGGGTTTCCTTACGGACCGAATCCGGGGATGAGATGACACGGGAGACCGTAGCGACCGACACGTTGGCTAGGTCGGCTACTTCCTTCATTGTTGCCATAATTGCCTCCGAAGTAAGATACAGGTACTTTTCATTATATCGAGTGAATTTTCAAAAGGCAAGAGAGGAAGACGCGGAGGGCGCCCATCCTTGACAAGCGCACAGGAGAAAGCTACAATTGACCCTATATAATGTCGGTTTTTGTACATCGTTTTGCAATGCATCAAAGCCGGGAAAGAGGTATGGAACATGAGTTATACGCTGGAGTGCTGCATCGACAGCACGGAGTCTGCGATCGCGGCCGAAAGAGGCGGTGCCAACCGTCTGGAAATGTGCGGCAACCTGATCATCGGTGGAACAAGCCCATCGCTCGCTTTGTTCCATGAAGTCCGCCGCAACACGAACATCACGATCAACGTCCTTCTGAGACCTCGTTTCGGAGACTTCCTCTACACGGATCACGAGATGGCGATCCTGCGCGAGGAAGTGATCATGTTCCGCGAGGCGGGTGCAGATGGTGTTGTCATCGGCTGTCTGGACGAAAACGGTCATCTTGACGTTCCGAAGATGGAGATGCTCCTGAAGGAGCGCGGCAACATGAAAGTGACGCTTCACCGTGCGTTTGACGTGTCTGTCGATCCGTTTGAGACGCTCGAGATCTGCAAAGACCTTGGCATCAATACGATCCTGACCTCGGGACAGAAGAACAATGTTCTTGCCGGCGCGGATCTGGTGGCTCAGCTGGTGGAGAAGGCTGACGGAAAGGTCGATATCATGGCCGGTGCCGGGGTCAACGCTGCGGTCATTGCGAAAATGCTCGAGACGATCCCGCTCAAGAGCTTCCACATGTCCGGCAAGGTCACACTGGATTCGGGCATGAAATTCCGCAAGGAAGGTGTCAACATGGGCCTTGAGAGTCTGTCCGAGTTTGATATCTGGCAGACGAAGGAAGAGAACGTCCGCGAGGCACGAAAAGTCCTTGAAGAAGGCAGAAAACGCTGGGAAACCGCATAACCTTATGAAGGAGCAGGAATAGCTTTTATTCCGTATTCGAACAAAATGGAAGACTCACGTCTGCGCTACGCAGTGGAAAAATGGGCAGCCCGCCGTGAAAAGCTGGGCCCCTACGGTTACTATATCAACAGCAAGCTTACGTCCTATCCGGCTCCGATCAGGGAGTGGATGACCTACCTGGCAGCAACCCTGCCGTCAGCGGATCTCCCGAACTACCCGCTTTCGGTCTGGATCCCGTATATTGAGCATGCCCTGAAGGTCAGGGAAGAGTTTCCGTGGTGCAAAGAGCTCCCGGAAGACATGTTTGTGGATTATGTTTTTTATCCCCGCATCAACACGGAGGATATCGAATGTCCTCTCGAGGTGTTCTACAATGAACTGAAGCCGAGAATCGAGGGGAAAACGCTCGAACAGGCCGTGCTCGAGGTCAACTACTGGTGCCAGGAGCACGCGACCTACCAGATGGCCGATGACCGTACCAAATCGGCCATGACGGTCTACCGCAGCTGCGGCGGACGGTGCGGAGAGGAGTCGACCTTCACGGTCGCGGCGCTTCGCAGTGTTGGCATTCCTGCGAGACAGGTCTACGCTCCCTGGTGGTCTCACTGCGATGACAACCATGCCTGGGTCGAAGTCTATATCAACGGCAAGTGGCACTTTACCGGAGCCTGTGAGCCGGCGCCGCGCTATGACGTTGGCTGGTTTACGAACGCTTCCTCCCGTGCGATGGCCGTTCATGCGAGAACCTTTACCGGAGCCCAGTCCAGGGAGGATCTGGTGCGTCTCTACGGTGAGAGAGCCGATCGCTTCCATGTCGAAGGCGGAGTCACCTATGAGCTGGTGACCGATCATTACGCGCTCACGAGTCAGCTGAGCGTACAGGTTCTGGATCAGGATGAACTGCCGGCCAAAGGGATCACGGTTCGTTTTGAAGTGCTGAACATGGCCGAGATGATGCCGGTGGCAACGCTGACGACCGATGAGAAGGGCGAAGTCTCGCTCATGCTCGGACGCGGCCAGATCCGCATCCACGCCTATAACGAAGACGGTTCGCAGATGGCCGAGGTGGATTATCTGGTCGGCGAAGAGACAGATCAGCGAACCGTAGTCCGTCTTGCTGATCCGGCTAAGGAAACCTTCGGTGAGTGGGAAGCGTTTGATTTCTACGCTCCGATCGATTATCCGGTGAATCCCGGAATTCTAAGTGACGAAGAGAAAAAACAGCGCTCCGAGCGGATGGAGCATGGCAATGCCCTCCGTCTGGCACGGATCGATTCGTTCTACGATGCCGAGCGTGCTGATGCGTTCTCCGAGGAAATGAAGGAACGGCTGCATGCGGCGAGAGGCAATTTTGATACGATCGCTTCGTTCCTGGAATACAGTACGGAAGAAGAGAAGCCGTATCGCGAAGCCTTGCTGTCTTCGCTGACTGCGAAAGATATGACCGACGTGCGCCGTGACGTTTTGGAGGAGCATCTGATCTGTGCGCTTCCTTACGCAGAGAAATATCCGCGCGAGATCTTCGTTCCTTATGTTCTTTGCCCCCGCATCGATGATGAAGGGCTTCGCGGCTACCGCGTGGCGCTGATGAACTACTTTGACAAGAATGAGCGGCTCCAGTTCCAGAAGGATCCTCGTTCGATCGTTAATTTCATCGAGAGCGGACTGAAAACCAATACCGAGCTGGAATATCCGGACCTGTTATACATGCCGGCCGGCTCTCTGTTCAGCTGCCTGACCAACTATCGCAGCCGCCGCATCATGTTTGTCGCGATCTGCCGCACCTTCGGCATTCCCGCGAGACTGAATCCGGTAACAAGAGAAGCGGAGTTCTACCGCGACGGAAAGTTTATCCCGGCGGTTGATCTGGAGAAAGCGAATGTTCGTCTGATTCTGAAGGGCGAAGATCCGAAGGAGTGGATCGACCGACAGACGCTGACGGTACAGAAGCTCGTTAATGGGGTCTACAAGCGGATGAATCTGCCTGAGATCTCTGAAGACGGCGTGTTCGAGGTGGATCTGACACCCGGCCAGTACCGCGTTTTGACGGTTCGCCGCCTGCCGAACGGTCACATGTATGCCTATGTGTACCGCTTCAAGGCACACGGCGCGCTGCTGGGCAAGGAGACGATCGAGCTTGCGCTTAACAAGCGCAGTGTGGATCTGAGCGAGATCCTCTCGCACAACGAGATCCATGATTTCAAGCTCAAAGACGCAGACGGGCAGGAAGTCAAAGTTTCCGAGCAGCTCGTGAAACCCTGCAGCATCCTGATCTGGATCGAGGAAGGCAAGGAGCCGACGGAGCATATTTTAAATGAAATGCTCTCGCAGGCGGAGGACTTCCGCCATCTGGAGGGAGATATCTTCTTTATCCTTCACGATGAAGAGGCGAAGCAGCAGGTCACGCTGAAGAAGGCACTCGAAGCCTTCCCGAACGTGAAAATCCTTTACGACGATTTCAAAGACAATGTCAACACGCTTGGCAGGCGGATGTATGTTGACTGCGACAAGCTGCCCCTGGTCATTCTGCTTCACGACGGATTGACCGGTGTGTACGCGAGCAGTGGATATAATGTGGGTCTGGGGGACATCCTCGTCAAATTAGTAAAGGCGTTAACAAAATGAAATGGATTTCACTGACCGAAGAGATGCGCCGGGCTGATGCCTACGCATCGGAAGAAATGAAGGTCCCAAGCCTCCTTTTGATGGAGGCGGCCGCGAGAAGTGTGGCTTTGCGTCTGTGCGAGCTTGTCGATCGCGAAAATGACGATATTCTGTTTCTTTGCGGTGTCGGAAACAACGGGGGCGACGGGTTTGCCTGCGCCCGCATGATGAAACACCTCGGCTATTCCGTGCGTGTTTTCTACACCGGTTCGGTCAGCAGTCTGAAGGGGGATGCCAAAACCAACTATGAGGCGCTGAGCGGATACGGGGTTTCCGTCCTGACCATGGATCAGGGCTCGGCATTCAACCATCTCGCTGAGACAACCGAGTGGGTCGTCGACGCGATGTTCGGCACGGGGATCGACCGCAATGTGACCGGATTCCTGGCACAGATCGTCACCAGCATCAATGAGCTGCATGATGACGGCCGCTGCAAGGTCATTTCGGTGGACATTCCCTCGGGCATCCACGGTGATACCGGTAAAGTTATGGGCTGCGCGGTGAAAGCGGATGAAACGATCACGTTCTGCCGTCTCAAGCCCGGTCTGATCCTGTATCCCGGCTGCGATCATGCCGGCAAGGTCACGATCGCGGACATCGGCATCCCGGAGCACATTCCGCCGCTCTTGGAGGCACATTATTTCCAGCTCGACAAAGAGGATCTCGTGACCCTGATTCCTCCGCGCCAGAGCCGGTCTCACAAGGGACTGTACGGACATCTGCTCGTTGTGGCGGGAAGCCGCTACATGACGGGCGCGGCCTGTTTCTCATCCGGAGCCGCCTACAAGGCCGGTGCCGGCTTGGTCGAGTGCGCGATCCCGGAGCAGGCCTCGACGGTGGTGATGACCAACGTTCCCGAGTGCATAACCTATCCGTACTCCGATGAATCGGACGACTTCAGCTGGGTCAAGGAGCGTGTCAAAGCTTCTTCGACCGTGCTGGCAGGCCCGGGCTTAAGCCAGCAGCCTTATGTGCGCAAGCTCCTGAAAACGCTGTTTACGGCTGTGCCGAAAACCAAAACACTGGTGCTTGACGCGGATGCGCTGAACTGGATCTCGAGCGATGAAGACCTGAAGGCGCAGATCGTCAAACGCGGACGCAACACGATCCTGACTCCGCATATCGGAGAAGCCTCGAGACTGATGGGGAAACCGATCCCTGAGATCATGCAGGATCCGATCGAAGCGGTGCGTGCACTGGCCGATGAGTTCAACTGCATCGTTGCGCTGAAGGATGCGCTGACGCTGGTGGCAGAGCCTCACGGCAACATCTTCTTCAATTCGACCGGCAACAACGGAATGTCTACCGCCGGAAGCGGTGATGTTCTGGCCGGTTTGATCGCCGGACTGTCCGGGCAGGGGATGGGCGCGTTCGAGGCGGCATGTGTCGGTGTTTATCTCCATGGACTGGCCGGAGACGCGGCAGCAGAGAAGTACGGTCATTACAGCATGACCGCGGGTGACATTCTCAAGTCGATTCAGATCGAGAAGCTGATGGAGGCCTGACGTGGCAGCACAGATTGGAAACGACTGGCAGGCGCTGCTGGAGCCGGAATTTTCGCAGGAATATTATCAGAACCTGAGAAAGTTTCTGGCGGAAGAGTATAAGACGCGTGTCATTTACCCGGATATGTACCATATTTTCGCGACGCTTCAGGCAACGCCGTACGATCAGGTGAAAGTCGTCATTCTCGGGCAGGATCCGTATCATGGACCGAATCAGGCACACGGTTTCAGCTTTTCGGTTCCGGAAGGGGTCGACATTCCGCCGTCCCTGATGAACATCTACAAAGAGCTAAACACGGATCTGGGCTGCACGATCCCCAAATCCGGGTGCCTTACCAAGTGGGCGGATCAGGGCGTGCTGTTGCTCAATGCGGTACTGACGGTGCGGGCCGGTCAGGCTGCCTCACACCGCGGTATGGGGTGGGAGCAGTTTACGGACCGTATCATTGAGCTGTTGAATGAGCGGGAAAAGCCGATGGTGTTCATGCTCTGGGGACGGTACGCGAAAAACAAGCAGAGCCTTATCACCAATCCGAGACACCTGGTGCTGACGGCGGCTCATCCGAGTCCGCTCTCGGCCTACAACGGTTTTTTCGGCTGCCGGCATTTTTCTAAGGCGAATGCGTTCCTGACGATGACCGGACAGGAGCCGATCGATTGGCAGATCGACTAGCACAACACAGCACGATTGTTTTTAAATAATTACCAACATAGTGCTTCAAAACCGCATAAATAAAGGAAAAATGGATCTTAAAAGATCCATTTTTCTGTTGATTATTCTCTCAAAGTGGTGTATAGTAATCACGTGATTCTAAGGGAGCAAACGATTAGAATCAAAGGAGTGAGAAAGATGGATTCATATTATCGGGTAGCCGCTTTTCTTGACCGGGCGGCGCTGATACATAATATACGGTTGATACAAAACAGACTCGCCGGCAGAGCGCGGATGATGGCGGTCGTCAAATCCAACGCCTACGGGCACGGGATCCGCGAGGTCGTGCCGGTGCTGATCGAAAACGGAGTCGATGCGTTCGCGGTGGCCTCCATGAGCGAGGCAATCGAGCTTCGGCAGTTCCTTCTCACGCTGGGTGAGAAACCGGAAGATTCGATGATCCTGATCCTTGGATACACTGATGCCTCGGAATACGAAAGCGGAATTCGAAACCGGATCGATATGACGGTCTATTCGCTTGCGCAGGCTGAAGCCCTTGAGAAGACCGCAGCGTCTCTTGGGGAGACCGCTCTGATCCAGCTCAAACTCGAGACGGGCATGAACCGCATCGGATTTCCTCTGACCGAGGAATCCCTTCACACGATCAAGAAGATCAGTCTAATGAAGCACCTCACGATCCACGGTGCCTTCACCCATTACGCACGTGCGGATGAGACGAATCGGGAATCCGCCTACGAGCAGAAAGAGCGGTATGACGCGTTTCTCGAAAAGCTCGAAGCGGAAGGGATTCATCCCGCCTATCGGCATACCGCCAACAGTGCAGCCATTATGGAAATGCCGGATACGTATTCCGCACCGCTTCCTCATGGTGAAAAATGGATCGCGCGCGCCGGGATCATGCTCTACGGCCTCTATCCGTCGGATGAGATGGACCGAAGCCTCAATGAACTGAAACCGGTCATGACTCTGAAAAGCCATCTGGTTCACATTAAGACGGTGCCCGCGGGCACACCGATCGGCTACGGCGGCAGCTTTGTGACAACGAAAGAAACCCGGATCGCGACGGTTCCGATCGGCTACGGCGACGGATATCCGAGGCATTTATCCGGACTTGGCTGCATGATCGTACGCGGAAAACGGGCTCCGATCCTCGGACGTGTCTGCATGGACCAGACGATGATCGACATTACCGATATCCCGGAAGCGCAGCTGATGGATGAAGCCGAGCTGTTCGGGAGCGAGCTTCCGATCGATGAACTTGCCGATCTTTCCGGAACGATCCACTATGAGATCGTCTGTCAGCTGACCGACCGAGTGAAACGCATCATGACATGAACTCTCCGTTACATAGGTGGGAGATCACTCCTGCCACGTGGAATGGAGGAGCGCATGCATGTTGATTAAACGCGGTGACATCTACCTGGCGGATCTGAACCCCGCGGTAGGGTCAGAACAGGGCGGCATTCGCCCGATCTTGGTGGTTCAGAACGATTACGGAAATCTTCACAGCCGGACCTTGATCTGTGCGCCGATCACGAGCCGTACTGATAAGACCGATATTCCGACACACGTGTTTCTTGATCCGTGGGACAATCCGGTGACGTCCGAATCCTGCGTGCTGATGGAGCAGCTTCGAACGATCGATAAAGCTCGCCTGAAACAAAAAATGGGAAAGGTCAGCGACACGGTGATGCCGGAGATCGAACAGGCACTTCGGATCAGCATCGGACTCGAAGATCCGTATCCGCAAGTCAAAGTCAGAAAATGGGTCAAACACAAATGACACGACAACCCCCGGAGATAGGGTGTGGGTTTGCTTTTCTTGGTAAACTATGCTACACTGCACCTAACGCTCATATGGGGGTTTTATTTATGTCTGAAACACAGATCCAGGAAATAAAGACAAAACTGGCTAAGGAAGGCCAGATGCAATTGATGCGGTTTTTCGATCAGCTCGGCGAAGCTGAAAAGGAAAACCTGCTGCGCCAGATCGAACACGTCGATTTTGACATGATCCGTCACGCGATGGCTTCGCCGGCCTCAGTCAGCCGCGAAAGCCTGATCGAACCGATCCACACGGTGACGGTGAAGGAACAGGAAGCGCAGCAGAAGCGCTGGGAGAAGGTCGGGCGGGAAGCTTTGTCTCAAGGCAAAGCAGCCGCGGTGATCCTTGCCGGCGGTCAGGGAACGAGACTTGGCTTCAACGGCCCGAAGGGAACGCTGAACGTCGGAATCACAAAGGAAAAATATCTCTTTGAGATCCTGCTGGAAAACATTCGGCGCAACACGAAGGGCTGCGAAGCGGTCATGCCCGTCTATATCATGACAAGCGTCGTGAACCATGAAGCGACCGAACAGTTTCTGAAAGCACACGACTGTTTCGGTTATCCGAAGGATAAGATCCATCTGTTTAAACAGGACATGGCCCCCGCGCTCAGCCTCAACGGAAAGATCCTGATGGAATCCCCGTCTTCGTTGTGCCTCGCGCCGAACGGGAACGGTGGATGGTTCCGCTCACTGCTTCGCGCCGGTCTCATCGAAGAGATGAAAGCGGACGGAGTGGAGTGGCTGAATGTTGTCTCGGTCGACAATGTGCTGCAGAATATCGGCGACCCGGTGTTCCTCGGCGCGGCAATCGACGGCGGATTCGGCTGCGGCGCTAAGGTCATCTCCAAGGTCTCTCCGGATGAGCGAGTCGGCGCGATCTGCCTTCGCAATCATCATCCTTCGGTTGTCGAATACACCGAGCTGACCGATGAGATGCGCCTGGCAAGGCGTGAGAACGGAGAATACCTCTATCAGTTCGGCGTCACGCTGAACTATCTGTTTAAGATCGCGGATACCGAAGCCAAGGCCGGTCATACGATGCCGATCCATCAGGCCGTGAAAAAGGTTCCGTGCCTCGATGAAGCCGGAAATATGATCGTTCCGGAAGAGCCCAATGCGATCAAAATGGAATACTTCATTTTTGATATTCTCGAATTCTTTGACGATTGCCTTGTCTACGAATGCATCCGCGAAGATGAATTCGCCCCGATCAAAAACAAGTCCGGCGTGGACTCGCTCGATACGGCCAGAGACCTGTATCAGGCTAAATTCGGACAGGTGCTGTAAGAAAGCGGAGGAGACCTTATGAGCAAACCTTATGTTGTCGCCATTGCCGGGTGCAGCGGCAGCGGCAAATCCACCTTCACCAACCTGCTTAAGGAAGATCTGAAAGACCTGAAAGTCGAAGTCCTCGGAACCGACAAGTTCTTTAACCGTCCGCTTCCGAAGATGATCTCTCCGCTCTCGGGGCTGGAGTACGATGATTATAACTGCCCGGAATCCCTGAATTTTCCCGCTTACCTTGAGGCGGTCAAAGAACTGGTTTCGCGAGAGGACCTGGACGTTGTGATTCTTGAAGGCCTGACGGTTCTCTATTTCCCGGAGCTTCGCGAACTGGAGGATCTGAAGATCTACATGGATCTGGATCCTGAGATCCGGATGTACCGCCGGATCGTCCGCAATATGGCGGCCGGACGCGGATCGATGGAGGAGATCGCGGACTTCTACCTGAATTCCGCCAAGTACAGTGAAACCAAGTATTTCCTTCCGACCAAGCTTCAGGCGGATATCGTGTTAAACGGTCACAACTATCAGGAGAAAGGCCGCAAACTCGTGCTGAATGCGATTCGCGAGCGGCTCTGATCCGCTGGAGGGAGCGTATGATTCAAAATGTTCTGATCTATGCAAACAGCCTGCGCGATGTCGGCTATACCTACACGCAGGAGGTGATTCGGTTTTTGCTCCAGCACGGCATTACCGTGTACGTTGCTGAGCCGAATCAGGACCTTCTCGGCGCAGCGGACAATCTTCACTCGGATCGTGAGATCGATAAGAGTCAGCTGGATCTGGCGATCGTCCTCGGCGGTGACGGCACGATGATTCTCGCGGTGCATTATCTGCTTGGCAGCAATGTCCCGATCATCGGGGTCAACCTCGGCCACCTTGGCTATATGACCGAGATCGAGCCGGATGATTTTGAAACACCGCTTGCGGAGCTGCTGGCAGGCCGTTACAAGGTGGAGCAGCGCATGATGATGGAGGCTCAGGTCCACCATGAAGGCAAAGAGCCTGACCATACCTACTATGCGGTCAACGATTTCGTGATCCATCGTGATCTTCTGGACAGCCTGCTTCACGTCCAGGCCTATGTCAACAAGGAATATCTGGCTGAGTTCCGCTCCGACGGTGTCATCGTGTCTTCTCCTTGCGGCTCCACCGCGTACAATTTCTCTGCGGGAGGTCCGATCCTTTCCCCGGTGGCGGACAATCTGATCCTGACACCGCTTTGCTCGCACGCCATGCTGGACCGCAGCGTCGTGCTTCGCGGTGATGATGAGCTGAGCTTTTATCTCGGTTCTTACACAAGAGCGGATCATGCCGCCTTCAGTATCGACGGAAGCCAGACGATCTTTGTCGGCGAGCGCAGCTGGATCACGATTCGGAAGAGTCAGCACTATTTTCCGCTCGCAAAAGTCGGAAAACGCAGCTTCTACGAGATCGTTCAAAAGAAGATGCGCCCGTAAGTATCGTAAGAAAAATCACAAAACAAAGAATGAACCCGGCCGATGAAGCCGGGGTCGTTTTATCTTGGGGATGATCATTCAATGACAAACACATCGATCTGGCGCAGCGAATCGTGATCGATCCAGTAGACACCGTTTTCGTCGGGAGAGAGCTTGATCGTAACGGTGTGGGAGTCGTTGAGCGTGCGTGTTTTCGGAACGTAGGCCGACACGAAATCGAGGACCGCGCTCGCCCAGAGATTCTCATATTCACGGCCGGACAGCCCGTCGAATTCACCCGCATCACTGCGCGCCTGCCAGGCATCGGTGAGGTCGGTGAAGTGCTTCTTGGCCTGACGGAGCGTGTCAAGCGGGTAGATCTTGACGCGAACCAGATAGTTCCCATCGCTCTCACCAGCATAGGTAACATGAAAGCTGCTGCGCTGATAGATCTGCTTGTAGAGATACAGGATCTGCTCCTGTACGATCTCATCCACGAGGGACAGATCGATCGCGAAATCCGCGGCAAATTTGGTGGGCTCGAAATTGAAGCCGGCGTCATAGAGCTGCTGACATTCAGCGGGCGTCAGGTTGGTCATCGCGAGAAACGTGTCGGTATATTCACCGCGATAGATCAGATTCAGCTGCCCCGAGACAAACGTGGTGACCTGGTTCTTTTTGGACATACATCCGCTGAGCGGAAGGAGGAGCGTGAAGGCAAGCAGCAGTGCCATCAGACGTTTCACTGTTTTTTTCATTCGGTTTCCCTGCCTTTCCCTTGGTTACAGACAGTAGATGACAAGCACATAGTAGGTGTAATCTCCGTAGAAATCGCCGGAAAGTGCGACCGATCCGGACGGATCGATGGCTTGCTCAAGCTCATAGAGATTCATCGACGAAAGCTTTTTGTACGCCTCCATGTAGGCATCATAGGTGGTAAACTTCACCTCAAATATTTTGTAGCCCTGCTGTGCCTGTTTATAGCAATGGGAGGCGTAGGCCGTCAGGTCCCAGCGATCCATGATATAGCCCTCCATGGCAAAATAGTTGTGCATCATGGAAGTGGCTTCAGGAAGCGGGAGAGGATTGTCGATTTCGTGGTCTTTGCTGATCTCATCCGCAGAGAGGCAGAAATAGATGTGCGTATAATCGGTATCTTCCCAGCTGTCCCAGGTCGGATCCAGGTAATACCAGTAACCGTCAAGCTGCACCATGACCCAGGCGTGACCGATCGAATAATCGCCGGTAGCGTAGCCGACCGCCTTGGTTGACGGGATCCCCAGCTCCAGCATCAGATACTGGAACGCCTCCGCATAGCTGGCGCAGACCGCGCGGTGGTAGACAAGTGCCGCGACCGGGCTCTGATCATTCAATGTATCGATATCATAGACGACATTTCGGGTCAGGTAATTATATACATACAGGGCTTTTTCGTAATCACTCCACGACGAATCGACACCGGAAAGGATGAGCTCGACCTCCTGATCGATCCAGTCCTCGAGCTCAAGTGCGGTTTCCTTGGACATTGAGTAGCCGGTCGCGTTGTTATCCATGCTGTAAGCCCAGAGGGAAAGTGTACCGTCTCCGTTGTTGAGCATGCGCAGGTCATAGAAATACCAGTAGAAATCCGGACGGTCCATGTCGATCGCATCAGCGATCCGATAGACCTCATCGTACGTGAGAGGAAGCGTGATCGTGTCAGTGCGGTAGTTCGCGATATAGTCGCAGATGATATCATAGCCTTCCTGCTCAGCCGGGGTCAGCTGGTCGCGGCCCCAGGTAAAGAACGGCGTGTGATCATGCGCAAGAAACGTCCCGCCGGTCGTGCTGTTTTCGGAATTCTCTGAAGACTCGGAGGAAGATTCGGACGACTCAGACGAAGAAGCTTCGGAGCTCTCGGAGCTTTCGGAGGATTCGTGGTTTTCCGAGCTCTCAGAATTCTCTGAGTTTTCCGATGATTCGTGATTCTCCGAGCTTTCGGAATTCTCGGAGCTTTCCTCGGTATGGGAGCTTTCCGAGCTTTCATCTTCCGGGAGGGAGTCGACGATCTCGATCTCACCGGTCGTGATAATGTCCACGTCACTGTTTTCAAAGATCGGAGAGGTCTTTTCCTTCAGCTCGGTCATGATCGCGGCCTGGTCTTCGTAATCACGTCCGAAATACGTCGCAGGGTCAACGGGCGGGCGGTTCTGCAGACCGAACTCCTGAGACGGAGCACAGCCGCTTAAGGTAAGAAGCAGTGTCAGAGACAGCAGCACTGACAGCACACGGGAAAGCCATGACGGCCGGAAGCTTGGCATAGTGGACCTCCATATCAAAACGATACGCATCGTATAATTATCAATAGTATATAAAATATAGGGCATCCGCAGGGAATAGTCAACTCCGCAGCATCCTTTAAGGACAAAAGAAAAACAGAAAAACGGAAAAAAGTTTTCGGGTTTCAAGCAAAACTACTTGACACGCAGCAGAAGAATGATTATAATACCCGCTTGTCAAGGCTCAAAGCTTGACAGTCGATGTGCTGCAGGCATGGCCTGTAATGAGGCAACTTATGAAAGAACTTCTGAGACAGGCGCTGTTATTTGATTTTTATCAGGAACTGCTGACCGAAAAACAGCAGGAGATCTGCCGAATGCATCTGCAGGAGGATTGGTCGCTGGGGGAGATCGCTGAGGCGGTCGGAATCAGCCGTCAAGGCGTGAGCGATGCGATCAAGCACAGCCTGCGAGCCATGGAAAAAGCGGAAAGCAAGCTTCATATGGCTGAGAAGATGTGGAACCTGCGAGAAAAAATCGACAGACTTGAAACGCTCGTGGAGACGGGAGCTTCCGCTCCGGTGCTGAAACAACAGATCGAAAGCCTCCGGGAGGAAACCTTTCCGGAGGATACGGTCTCGAAGGAAGAAGTCAGCATAGGCGGCTTTCAGGAAGACAGGGAGTAAACATGGCATTTGAAAACCTTTCCGATAAGCTGCAGGCGGTATTTAAACGTCTGAGAGGCAAGGGAACACTGACAGAGAAAGACCTTAAAGAAGCCATGCGCGAAGTCAAGCTGGCGCTTCTTGAGGCCGACGTCAACTTTAAAGTCGTCAAGGACTTTACGAACCGTGTCACGCAGAGAGCGGTCGGTACCGACGTACTCTCAAGCCTGACACCGGGACAGCAGGTCATTAAGATCGTCAACGAGGAAATGATCGCGCTGATGGGCTCGGATGATGAGTCCAAGCTGAATTACGGTGACTCGTCTCCGACCGTCTATATGATGGTCGGTCTGCAGGGTGCCGGTAAAACGACCATGAGCGCGAAGCTCGCGAACATGCTGAAAACACGCGGCAAGAAACCTCTCTTAGCCGCTTGTGATATCTACCGTCCCGCAGCCATCAAACAGCTGCAGATCCTCGGCGATCAGATCTCCGTTCCGGTCTTTGAGATGGGAACCGAGACAAGCCCGGTCGTGATTGCGCAGAAAGCCGTCGAGAGAGCCAAAGTTCTCGGATGCAACCTCGTGATCGTGGATACGGCCGGACGTCTTCAGATCGATGAAACGCTGATGGATGAGCTGGCAGCGATCAAGGAAACCGTTCATCCGACGGAGATCCTGCTGACGGTCGATGCGATGACCGGTCAGGAAGCGGTCAACGTGGCCAAAGGCTTCGATGAGAAGCTCGATGTGACCGGCGTGGTGCTGACAAAGCTTGACGGTGACACCAGAGGCGGTGCGGCGCTTTCCATCCGTGCCGTGACCGGCAAACCGATCAAATTTTCCGGTGTCGGTGAAAAGATCTCCGATATCGAGGTCTTCCATCCGGACCGCATGGCCTCCCGCATCCTCGGCATGGGCGATGTCCTGACGATGATCGAAAAGGCGCAGGCCAATATCGACGAAGAGGAAGCCCGCAAGATCAGCGAGCGAGCGGCAGCGAAGGATTTCAATCTTGATGATTTCCTGAGCTCGATGCAGCAGGTCCGCAAGATGAGCGGAGGCAATTTGAATTCCCTGCTTGGCATGCTTCCGGGCGGACTCGGGACCCGTATCGGTGAGGTCGACGTCGATGAAAAAGCGATCAAGCGCATTGAAGCGATGATCACTTCGATGACCCCGGAAGAGAGAAGAAAACCGCAGATCCTGAATGCGTCGCGCAAACGCCGCATCGTCAAGGGATCGGGCTCTTCGATTCAGGAGCTGAACCGGCTTCTGAAACAGTACGAACAGATGAAAACGATGATGAAGCAGTTCACCGGCAAGGGCAGCAAGCGCAAGATGGCGAACATGATGAGTCAGTTTTCACGTGGAAAGATGCCGTTTGGCATGTAAAACAGGAGAAACACGAAGCGAAAGTTTCCGTTTCCAATATATGAAATCCAATCAGGAGGTTAAGTCATGGTCAAAATGAGACTGAAGCGTATGGGCTCCAAGGGAGCACCGTTCTATAGAATTGTCGTTGCGGATGCACGCGCACCCCGTGATGGCCGCTTCATCGAGCAGGTAGGATACTATGATCCTACGAAAGAACCGAGCGTCATCAAGATTGATGAGGAAATTGCAAAGAAGTGGCTTGCTAACGGCGCACAGCCGACCGAGACCGTTAAGAAGCTGCTTAAGCTCGCCGGCATCCAGTAATCTGGAGGTCGACCAAAGACCGCCCGAAGGCGGTGTACCGCATAGCGGTAATTAAGTGGAGGGAACAGTGAAAGAGCTGGTAGAACTCATTGTGAAGTCCTTGGTCGATCACCCTGAAGAGGTGTCCGTTACCGAAGCCATCAAAGATAACGAACACGTAATTTCTGTAAGTGTTGCAAGCGACGATATGGGCAAAGTGATCGGAAAACAAGGAAGAATCGCGAAAGCGATTCGCACCGTTGTGAAGGCAGCCGCGATCAAGTCCGACATTCAGGTCACGGTTGAAATCATGCAATAAGACGGATCACAGCAAGAGCCAGCGGTAAGCTGGCTCTTTTCTTCATCGGAGGAAAATGACATGAGCGGTATGTTTCGCGTAGGAGTCGTCACATCAACGCACGGTGTTAAGGGAGCTGTCAAGGTTTATCCGACAACGGATGATCCCCAACGGTTTCTTGATCTGAAGACGGTCCGCTTTTCACGGACCGATACCGAAGAGGACGCTCTGAAAGTCTTGTCCATCGAGCGTGTACAGTTCTTTAAGAATCAGGTGATCCTGACGTTTAAAGAGATCACGGACATGGACACGGCGCAGACCCTTAAGGGAGGCAGTTTGTGGATCACGGATGAGCAGGCGGTTCCTCTCGGGGAGGACGAATTCTACATCCGCGATTTCCTCGAGGCTG
>ONYR01000111.1 GCA_900322165.1 uncultured Eubacteriales bacterium | reverse complement strand
CCGCGCACCGACCTTGCAGATGGTTTCATTTACGATTACTGAAAAAGGCTATGCCCTTCGCGATGCGGAAGGGCGGTTCACGCCTCGGACGCTTCGGGAGATGGAGGAAGGGCCGGAGCTGGGCGCGGCGGGCGTAACCCGCGAGTCGGGAACGCCTAATGTGACCTCGACTGCGAAGCCGGTCGGCACGATCGCGCTCGTGACGTCCTTGCTCTGTGAACGCTTCTTGGCGGGCGGTTTTCCGCTTGCGCTTGTCTCGATGGATAATTGCTCGGAGAATGGTCGGCAGCTGAGGGAAGCGGTTCTGACAATGGCGAAGGCCTGGCGGGAGCGCGGGCTGGTGCCGGAAGAGTTTCTGGACTGGGTTTCGGACGAGTCGAAGGTAGCGTTTCCGTGGACGATGATCGACAAGATCACGCCGCGTCCGGGCGAACGGGCGCTGGAGATGCTGAAGGCGGAAGGCGTCGAGGATATGGACATCCTCGTGACGGAGAAGAAGACCTTTATCGCGCCGTTTGTGAATGCGGAGGGGCCGCAGTACCTGGTGGTGGAGGATTCGTTCCCGAACGGGCGGCCGCCGCTGGAGTTGGCAGGGGTCTACATGACGGACCGCGAGACGGTCAACATGTCCGAGCGGATGAAGGTGACGGTGTGCCTGAACCCGCTTCATACCGCGCTTTGCACGTTCGGCTGCCTGCTGGGCTATGAGATGTTTGCGGATCTGATGGAGGATCCGGAGCTTCTGAAGCTGGCGGAGTTGGTCGGGCCGGTGGAGGGCATGGACGTGGTGCCGGATCCGGGAATCCTTTCGCCGGCCGCGTTCTTAGACGAGGTGCTGACGGAGCGTTTTCCGAATGTCTACCTTGGCGATACGACGCAGCGCATCGCGACGGACATTTCGCAGATGACGGGCATCCGCTTCGGCGAGACGATCAAGTCCTACGTCGCAAAGTACGGCTCGGCGGAGAAGCTTGTCGGAATCCCGCTCGCAATCGCGGGCTGGATCCGGTATCTGCTGGGTGTGGATGATGAGCTGCGCGCGATGGAGCTGGCGCCGGATCCGATGATCCCGGAGCTGCAGGCGCACCTCGCAGGGGTCGTCGTTGGCAAGCCGGAGTCGCTCACGGATCAGCTGCGCTGGATCCTTTCGAACGAATATCTGTTCCGCAGCAATCTCTACGAGGCCGGGATCGGTGAGAAGATCGAGGCGATGGTCCGCGAAATGCTTGGCGGCGCGGGCGCAGTAAGAAAAACGCTCAGGCACTATCTGAATCCGAGGGCGTGATCTGTTTACGAAAATGCAAAAGGAAAGCTCTTTTCTAAAATATTTTTGAAAAGTGCGGTTTTATAATGAATTCCAGTATATAACGACCGTTTTTCGGGGTTGACAAGCGGGTGGTCCTCGATTATTATGTCAACCAGAACGGCCTGAAACCATTGTTTTTTCGAAAGAAAGGAATATACAAAATGAGCAAGAAAATTCGAATCGGCATTGTCGGCTGCGGCGGTATGGGCGGCGGTCACGCGATTGCGATCCAGAGCGGTACCGGCAACGCGGTTTGGAACGGTAATAACATGGATGTTCCCGGTTTTGACTCCGCGGCGACTACGGATATCTCCCAGCTTCTTGAGCTGGCCGGTATTGTTGATATCAAACCGGAGCGTCAGGAGTGGGCGCGGGAGCGCGGCATGAAGGTCTACCCGGATTATGAGACGATGATCGCGGATCCGAACGTGGACGCGATTCTGATCGCAACTCCGAACCATCTTCACAAGGAGCTTGCGATTCAGGCGATGCGTGCGGGCAAGCATGTCCTGTGCGAGAAGCCGGTGATGATCTCCTCTGATGAGCTCCTTGAGGTTATGAAGGTCTCCGAGGAGACCGGCAAGGTCTTCTATCCGAGACAGAACCGTGAGTGGGATCAGGACTACCTCATCGTAAAGAAGATCTACGACGAGAAGCTTCTTGGCAACGTTTTCAATATCAAGAACAAGATCATGGGTTCGCGCGGTATCCCCGGCGACTGGCGCGGGGTCAAGGCCTACGGCGGCGGCATGATGCTTGACTGGGGCGTTCACATCATCGACCGCATGGTTGCGATGGTGCCCGAGAAGATCAAGAAGATCTACTGCAACATGACCTACATCACCAACCCCGAGTGCGATGACGGTATTCAGGTCACGATGTTCTTCGAGAGCGGTCTGAAGATCAATCTCGAAGTCGGTACCTGCCACTTCGTTAATGAGCCGCTGTGGAACGTCTACGGCGACATGGGCTCCGCGGAGATCTTTAACTGGAAGCTCGACGGCCGCATGGTGCGCCTCGAGACCTGGGACGAGCGCGACACGACCCCGATCATGGCCGGTGCCGGCCTCACCAAGACGATGGCGCCTCGCCAGCATGGCAAGTCTACGACCGTACTGCCGCTGCCGGAGTTCGATTTTGATCGCAACGCGCTCTACGCGAACTTCGCGAAGACCTGTCTTGGCGAAGAAAAGCAGATCGTCACCTGCGAACACGCCCTGCGCGTGCTGCGTGTCATGGAAGCCTGCTTCAAGTCCGCTGAGACCTGCCAGGTCGTGGATTTTGAGTGAGAGACAATACCCATAGAATCAATTAGGGGGCTGTGAAAACACGGCCCTCTTTTTTGTTGGTGCGCCCGGCGGCGCACGTTTAGGATTGTAAAAATCGCGTAAAAACCATAGAAACCTGAGTGATGTAGGACTGAATTCGTTTCTACGCAGCTGCAGTCCTACGAGTTAACGCAGTACACTTGGCGGTGTGAGACTGAATCATGTTACATCAGGAATCCAGTCCTACTGTTTAGAGGTAGGTATGAGGAGCCCTAGGACTAGGAAGCGTAAACTGACTGAAGCAGTCCTATGAGAAGGAGAGTGTTAGAACGGATGCTCCTTTATCCCTAGGACTGGAAGAATCTGTATCGCAGCATCAGTCCTATAAAGGAAGAATAAGAAAGATGAGATGTAGGACGAAAGTCATTTGAAGTTGAAGTCCAGTCTCATGGACTTGAACGAGAAATGAAAGAGATCGGACTAACTCAAGGCACGCTCCAAGCGCGGCGGGAAATATGGTATAATAGACGCTACGAACATGATTGCAGAAAGGAGGCAAACCGTGGAACAGCATTCAAACGCGATGAGCGCCGGCACGCGCGCTGGCACGAGCCCCAACGCGGGCAGCGGCACGTGTGCGCGCAGCGCATTCACTTACATGTGCATTGATCTGAAATCGTTCTACGCCTCGGTCGAGTGCGTGGAGCGTGGGCTCGATCCGCTGACGACCGACCTTGTCGTGGCCGACCCGGAGCGCTCGGACAAGACGATTTGCCTCGCGGTCTCGCCGTCGCTGAAGGCCAAGGGCGTGCGCAACCGCTGCCGGGTGTTCGAGATCCCGAAGGAAATCAGCTATATTATGGCCACGCCGCGCATGCAGTTTTACATTAATTACGCGGCAAAGATCTACGGGGTCTATCTGAAATGGTTTTCGAAGGACGACATTTACGTTTACTCGATCGACGAGGCCTTCTTTGACATCACGCACTATCTGGATTATTACCATATGGACGCGGTCACACTCGCGACGAAGGTCATGCACGAGGTCTACGAGGCGACCGGGATCACCGCGACCTGCGGCATCGGCCCGAACATGTACCTGTGCAAGATCGCGATGGACGTCACTGCGAAGCACATGAAGCCCGGCCCGACGGGGGAGCGGATCGACACGCTGACCGAGGAAAGCTTCCGCGAGCGTCTCTGGGACCATCGCCCGCTGACGGATTTCTGGCGGATCGGCGGGGGCACCGCAAGGCATCTGGAGCGTCTCGGCATCGTGACCATGCGTCAGCTAGCTCATGCGGATGAGGACATGCTTGTCAAGGAATTCGGGATCGATGCGGAGCTGCTGATGGACCATGCCTGGGGCCAGGAGCCTACGACCATGGCCGACATCAAGAACTACCAGCCGAAAAAGGAAGGCTTGAGCCAGGGGCAGGTGCTGATGCGCTCGTACGGTTTCGAAGAGGCGAAGACGATCGTCAAGGAGATGACTGAAGCGCTTGCGCTCGAGATGACGCAGCGCGACATTTATACGCGGCATGTCAGCCTGGCGGTCGGGTATGAGGGCGCGCGCGACTGGAAGCTCGATTCGGGCAACATGATGCTCGACAAGGCCACGCGTTCGACGAACCGGCTCAAGGAAGCGTTT
>ONYR01000032.1 GCA_900322165.1 uncultured Eubacteriales bacterium | reverse complement strand
TGATAGTACTTAGGATGAATTCCTTCCTTCATGGGGTTCACCTCTTTCATGGAGTTTAGCGTAATTTGATTTCCGACCAAAAGACGCGACAGTTATTATAACATGGACAATCCTGCGATGCAAGTAGTTTTACTTGATTATTTGCAGATTCTTCCAAAAGGATCTCCCTTATTCCTTAACGAATTCCTCTCCGTTCAGAAAGATGGAATTCCCCTTCTTGGAATACTGGTAATCCTTGCTGGTTTCGAGCCCGAGCACGTTGTACGTAATGGTCATGGTTCCGTCCTTGATCTCGTAATGACCGCCGGTCGCGCTCAATCCGGAAATCGAAAAGTCAACGGTTCCGTCCTTGTAGAACGTAATGCTGGAATCCACCAGACCGTGGTTGGTATAGGTTCCGTTCAGCTTGGCTGCGCAGCCGGTCAGGCTGAGAAGCATCATGACCGAAAGCATCGCTACGATCACGCGTTTGACCCAAATCTTTTTCATGGTTTTCTCCTTTTAGCGGATAGGCCGCTCCCCTTCTTAGTGATTGCTGAAAATGATCAGCTTGTCTTTTTCGGTCAGTTTGACGCGGATATTGCGCTGATCTCCGGAGAAGATCACCGTCTTTCCGCCGGGACTGGTATAACCAAGCACCACGGCTCGGTTCTTCTTCGGTGATGCCTCATAGACCGCACGAATCAGCTCAGCGGCGCTGCATTCCTTCGGGATCATCGGATGGCTGCCGTCATTCAGGAAACGGCTGACCTCCTTGATGTACAGCTCCTTGCTCGTGTACTCGTCTTCCGGGGTATTCTCATCGTCGTAGGTCAGAATGTCGGAATAGAACTCATACAACGCCTGTTTGCGGCCGACCTGCGTAACCATCTTACTGATGTAGCGGTTACTGATGACAACGTTGTTGACGCTGTAATTGTGAACAACATCATAGTTTTTCGGATTCAGGATCTCCACGATGACATCCACGCTCTCCACGTCAAAGTTCGGATCCTTGTCCAGACGTTCCTTGATAATATCCTGCACATAGATCAGATAGGTCAGCGCAGCGGAATCGATGTCCTCTGTCATCGCCGTATCGTCCGAGAGAATCAGAATACTGGTATCACCAGTATGGCTGTCGATGGCTTGATTGATCTCACCGCTGATCGTTTCCATGTCATAAACATCAACGGGCACACAGCGTGTGACGTAGGAGTACTCCTTATAATAGTCATTTTTCTCCAGACTCTTCTGGTCATCAATGACGGTAATATTCAGAATCTCCTCTCCTTCGATCTTGTTATGCTCACTGCGGAAGGCATTGAAACCGTTCATGATATCGCGGCTCTTGCTGTTGTGTCCGATAATGACGATATTGCGCGGCGCCAGCTGATAATTGTGATTGACGGTGACCTTGAAATCCGAATGATAGGCCTCATGCTGGATCTCACAGTCATCCTGGTTGTTCGCAACGAAATACGCATGGGTTCCCGAATCGGTTTCAAGCACATTCAGCGGGATCGCATCGTAGCGCGTCGACATGAAATCTTTCATGTCGCTGTCGATGTCTTTCTGCTGCGGATAAGGCAGGAAGAAGAATTCGGCTCCGCGGTTGGAAAACAGTTCGCTGTAGACCGTGTTCAGCTCAGGCATGATCGAGAACTGTGACAGGATCTGTCCAAGGACTTTATTGACCATGACCGGAACGATCGTGCATTTCTGCTTGTTCTTTTTATGCTCAATGATCTTGTTAACCAGTTTCGCGGTCCAGTCATCCTCGACCTCAACAATGATGATCTGGTTGTCTGCGGAAGATTCATCCGCTGTCATCTGAGCCACCTGAACCAGGGTTTTGATCGTGTTGGCATTGCCCTTTTCAAGCGATTCGCGGCGTTCCATGTTTCCGTACTGGCAAAGGGAGTTCTGGACATCCTTTGTCAGCAGGATCACTGTTTTCGCCTGGGAGATCGAAATGTCGTTGAGCTGCTTGGTGGAATAGGTTTCGCCTTCGCGGACAATGATCTTCAGACGGTTTCTTACATAGTGCTTCCGCTTATACTGTATACGCTTGAAGAACGGCATTCCCGCTGACTCATCGACGATCTTCTTCATCTCAGCCTTCAGCGTAGCTCCGATTCTCTCCTCGATCTCAAGCTCGACATCATCCGCATTATCGCTCACGAGAACGACAATGACTTCGCGCTGCTGCGTATACAGAAGATCGTTGACGATTTCGGATGCACGCGAATTCCAGTTCAGGATGATCGTATGGTCGGAGATCTTCAGCGCCCGCATGCCGGACTTGGAGTTCTCGATAAAATTGGAGATCGTGTTGGTAACGTAACCGATGACCGCACCGGTGAAGGTGATCATGCCAAGCAGCACGGTCGCCATACAGACAATGATCAGGGCAACACTTGCCTCTCCGATGTCTTCGATGACATATTGAATGCAGCCGGCATCCAGGATCATACTCATCGTATAGTACAAAGAAGCCCAAAAGCCTCGATGTTCGATTGAAGTCGGAGCCAGCGCCGATATGATCATGGCAGCCAGTCCAAACAGAACGACATTCAGAATCAGGATCGCAATCAGAATCGCCCGGGCCGGTTTTTTAACAATGAAGACCCGGATCCATTCTTTCCATTTCTTTCTCATTGAACCATCCTTATCAACAGAAATAATCAATGATTTCTCGTAAAGAGTCCCTCCGCCCTCGCGGAGGGAAGCTCCTTACGTTTTTTCTTGTTACAGCGGTTTCTTGGGGTCCGTAAACGGAGTCGCATGACCGGCAAGAGAGACATCACGAGTGATCGGATAGACCTCTGCATACTTGCGGAAGCCGTTCCCGTACTCGTCCATTCTCAGTCTGGTATTGATCTCCTCGCGTTTCGCGGACGAAGTTTCACCGATCAGGTAAGCATACTGGATCTCCACCCACTTCGCCATACCTTCATAGATCTCCAGCTCCTGCTGCGGACCGTACTGATACAGGATCGCGTTCTGATCCCAGTTCAGATACTGCCAGATATGCGTCAGTTCGTGAGCCAGCGTCATGGTCGACTGGATGTGCGGCGCGCCGTTCTCAATCAGGATGGTATAACCCTCCTTGGACTTGATCGCGACACCCAGCACACGGCCGTCCTGACTTCCGGTCGGTACGAAGGACTTGCCCAGCTTCCGGTGAAGCTTCTTGGCATTCACCATTTCCACGCGAACCGGGACTGTGATCTGGACACCGAAGAAATTCTGAAGATTCTTCAGCACCGAGGTCAGGATGTTGCCAAATTCCTCGGCGGTGCGAACCGCGGTGCGGCTGCAGAAGGTGCAGCGCTCTCTTCCGTCGGCAAGCACTTCGTATTCCATTCCGGTCAGTTCACGTCCGCAGAAATCGCAGAGATGATGCTTTCCGTCTTCGACCATACCGCTCTCGATCCGCTCAGCAAGATCCTTGTTGTCTCTTGCCTGCTTCAGCAGATTGTTTCCGTAACCGAGTGCTCTCAGGTAGTCGAGTGTATCATCCGGCTTAACCGCTTCAGGCGTTTCAGAGTATCCGAAAAGCAGGAAGCAGCGCTTGTGATACGGAAGTCTCACAGGAAGCGGCTGAACGAGCGATGCCTGTGCATTTTCAAAGGAAACCGTAAAGCCTTCTCCTACCGTCTCCTCCGGTACAGGATCAACTTCTGCATCCGTTTCTTCGACGGCTTCTGCTTCATCCGGTTCTGTCTCGGCAGCGTCCGCTTCGGAAGCCTCCACGTCCGCGGGCTCCTCCGTCTCCGGTGAAGCCTCAACGGTTTCATCGAACCGAGCAACCGGTCCGCTCATAGAGAAGCTCATGCGAACCACGTCATCCTCACCGTCCGTGGGCTCGGGTTCACCCTCTGAAGCCTCATCCTGCTGCGGAATTGCCTCTTCCGCCTCAGGGATGTCTTCGGATACTTCCGGAGCATCCGGTGTTTCAACTGGCTGCTCCGCAACCGCCTCCACCGGCTGATCCGTCGGCTGTCCGATCGGCATTTCAGCAACGGGTTCAAGCGGCTGTTGTTCCATCGGTCCGACGGGCTGCTCCACAGCCTGCGCCACGGGCTGAGCGATGGGCTGCTGCGGTTGAGGCTGCGGCTTCTGTTTCGGTTTGATCTTAAACAGTTTGCGGAAGAAATCTCCGATCTTGTTAAAGATATTCTTCTTTTTCTTGACCTTCGGAATGTTTCCGTCCTCGGGAAGCGGCTGGACGCGGAAGTCCGGAACCGGTTTTTCCGGAGGCGGATTTTTGCTCTCTTCGAACGCCCTCTGATTCCAATCGAGATAATCACAGATGATCTCAAAGATTCGTTTCAGATTACGCTCGACGGCCACCAGAAGACCGATGTCAAGCTGGGAATCCTCGATCAGGTAGATCGCATTCTCACCAAGGTCCACATGATCGCTGTCGATCGAATAAGTCAGCGGAGCCTCTTGTGAAAGCGCTTCACTGCCCGGCGTAACGGCAACAAGATAAGGCTGGCTTTCCGCCAGAAGCGTACGGAACACTTCGTTGAATAACGTTGTTACCGTATACCGCACTTCTCCGGTGAGACCGTCTGTCGGCAGTTCGATCTTCAGCAGTTGTTTGTTATTGTAGGTTCTGGTCGGAATGCCGTTGAGCGTGACCTTGCGGGAAGAAGCGAAATCGCTGTAGCGATCCATCTCCCAGTAAGCCGGCGTATCAACAGAGATATCAGCGAAGGCACGGGTGACCTTAAGACCACCGAAATCTTTCACCGATCCCATGGCTTCCGAAACCTTCAGATCGTGGATGTGATAATTGCGGACCTGACGATAGCTCACTCGTCCGCTGATATGATCGGCGGCTCTTCGAACGAGCATCTCTCCCCTCGGCGTAACGTTCAGCATTTCATAATACTTACCGTCAAGCGTAAAGAGCTGTCCCGGAAGATATTTCTGGAAAATATGTCCGCGCAGTTCCGAGCCGAGGAAATGGACCTCATCTTTTTCGTCTTCTGTGATGCAGTCCGCATTCTGCAGCTCTGTCACAAACAGACGGATGAAATCGGGATTATCGATATAGTACAGGGTCTCGACCTTGCCGGTATCGATGTTATATTTCGGTTTCGTGCGAATGACAGTCTGGTCGAACTGATAGGTGATGCCGCGTTTTCCCGTGAGTGTCAGCGTCGGTTCTTTGCCGGTGTTAACCGGAAGAATGCTTTTCGAAATCAGCTCCCACAAGGATTCCGCAAGCCGATCGGAATCGATCCCGATCAGTTCCAGCTCTTTGCGAAGATCCTCTTCACGTACCGTGCCGCTGCTCATCATCAGCGCCATGCGCAGCGCTACATTTCGCTCAGAGCGGGCGTAATCCGCTACGATATGCGGGATCGCCTTTGCATCCGCCTCAAAGATGGACGCATTGGCCGCCATGTAATCCTTCAGCAGGTATTCATCGGAGAGAATATTCACAAAGCC
>ONYR01000110.1 GCA_900322165.1 uncultured Eubacteriales bacterium | reverse complement strand
GTGCGCACGCGCTCGCGGATCCTTGCCGGCTCCTCCACGACAAGGATCGTGTTGTCCGGCAGATAGTCGAGAATGCCCTCGGTATGATCATAAAACAGGGTCACGTACGCTTCGAGTCCGGTACGCTTTCCGGAAGCGAGCCGATCGAGAAAATGATCGCAGATCCCTTCCAGGCGCTCCGCCTCTTCCTCAAGGCCTTCCGCCCGCAGCTTCTCACATCCGGCTTTGGCTTCCTCCCGGATCCGGCGTTTGCCCGCCTCCAGCTGCTGATCCGGCGCGATGATCTCCGCAGCCGGATAGATCGTAACGTACTCCATGCGCTCCATCGACCGCTGCGTCTCCGGATCGACCGCTCGAATCGAATCGATCTCATCGCCCCAGAGCTCGATACGGATCGCCGAATCGTCTCCGATCGGATACAGATCGACGATTCCGCCGCGCACCGCATATTGGCCGGGCGCTTCCACCTGTTCGCAGCGCTCATAGCCCATCTCGGTCAGCTTGACAATGAGCTCCTCCAAAGGCAGCTCATCCCCGATCCGTTTACGGATCTTGGCGTTCTTCCAGATCGCCTTCGGAACCAGCCGATCGTAGAAGGCGTCGACCGACATGACCATCATGCGGATCGATCCCGTCTCTTCGCTCAGCTCCCTGAGCGTACGGATCCTGGACGCTTCGATCGCCTGTCCCTTGGAGTCGGCTCCGTAGAACAGCTGATCCTTGGCGGGGAAAAAGACGGTTCCCTTCGGATCATAGAAGGAAAGCTCCTCCTGGATCTCCTTCGCCCTGAGTTCACTCGGAGCGATCACCAGGATCGGCCGCTCCTGCAGCACGGAAAACGCAGCGGCAAGATGATTCTGAACCGAATCGCCGGCCCCCGAAAGCAGGAAAGGCTCCCGATGCGCGAGGTATTCCATCGCATGCTGCATCCATGCCTCTTCTAACAGCGGACTGAAAAAACCTTTCATCGGAACCTCCTTTCTCCCGGTCTTTCTATTTGTTGATTTCAGGCTTCCTTCGCCTGTTTTTCGTGTTTGGTGTTATATTCGTTCATCGCCGCGGACAGTCCTTTTTCAACGATTGCCGCCGCAGCCTTGGCGGCCTGAGCCGTCGTCTCTTCCATCTGGACCTTCTCCTCACCATTGAAGTGAGACAGGACATAGTCCGCCAGATCCCATCCTGCGGGCTTAGCGCCAACGCCGATGCGAACACGCGGGAAATCCTGTGTTCCAAGGTGCTGCACGATGCTCTTCATGCCGTTGTGACCGCCGGCGGAACCCTTCTCCCGGATCCGCAGATGTCCGAAAGGAAGATCGACATCATCGTACATCACGATGACATGATCCGGCGTGATCTTAAAATAGTCCATGGCCGCGCGGATCGCGGTCCCGCTGAGATTCATATAGGTCATCGGGCGCACGAGGATCACATCCTCCCCGCCGATCCGGCCTTTCGAGATCTGCGCCTGAAAGCGCGCACGCTCTGCCGGAAAATGGTAGCTGTCAAATAAATGTCTCGCGGCCGCAAACCCAACGTTGTGCCGCGTGTTTTCATATTCCGTTCCCGGATTTCCCAATCCTGCAATTAAATACATCTGATTTCCTCATCATACACCGGCTCAAGCAGACTCAATAAGCCGGTACAAGCTCTGCCGATAAAGTTTCAGATTATTTTACCACGGGATGGGCTTTATATCAAATCATTTTGATGGTATAATAAGCTGTTTATTCCAAAAGCAACATGAGGTTACATAGATGAGCCATTATCATTTTATCGGCATCGGCGGTGTCAGCATGAGCGGCATCGCGATGATCCTCAAAGAAAGAGGCCACGTTGTCACCGGTTCCGACCGGTCCAGATCCGCCGCTACGATCGAACTTGAAAAAGCCGGCATCAAGGTTTGCTATCCGCAGGCCGCCGAAAACATTACCGACGATATCGATACCGTTGTCTATACCGCCGCGATCCATGACGACAACCCCGAACTCATGAGCGCACGCCAAAGCCGTGCACGCGTGATCGAGCGTTCCGTTATGCTTGGTGAGCTCCTGTCCGAATACCCGCTTCCGATCGGCGTTGCCGGAACGCACGGCAAAACCAGCACCAGCAGCCTGCTCGTTCTGATCTATCTTGCGGCCGGACTCGATCCGACCTTCCAGATCGGCGGGACGCTTGCCGCGACCGGCACCAACTACCGCATCGGTCACGGCGATTCCATGATCATCGAAGCCTGCGAATACAGCGACAGTTTCCTTGAATTCAAGACCAAGTCCGCGGTCATCACCAACATCGAAGCCGAGCATCTTGACTATTTCAAGACGTTCGACAACGTCAAGGCTTCGTTCCGCCGCTTTGCGGATCTGATGCTTCCGGGCGGCACGCTTGTGACCTCTCCGGAGCTGAAAGACCTCTTTGCAGGCATCGCATCGGAGATCGTGACCGTCTCCCTTGACAAGGATGCGGACGTAACGGCCAAGGACATCACGCCGCATGAGGGCGCGCTTGGTTCTTCGTTCGATCTCCTCTACAAAGGCCAGAACCTCGGACGCTGTGATCTGTACCTGCCCGGAAAGCACCTCATCTACGATGCGCTCTGCGCGGCCGCCGTCGCGCTTTCAAACGGAGTGCCCTTCACAGCGGTTCAGGAAGGTCTTGCTGCCTACCGCTCCACCAAGCGCCGCTTCGAGTACCGCGGCACGCTGAACGGAGCTATGGTCATCGATGATTACGGTCATCACCCGAGCGAGATCCGTGCCACGCTTGCCGCTGCGCGCGAAGTCCCCGCCAAGTCGCTGACCGTCGTCTTCCAGCCGCACACCTACAGCCGTACCATCGACTTCTTTGACGGCTTTGTCGATGCGCTTTCCCTCGCGGACCGGGTCATTCTGGCGGACATCTACGCGGCCCGCGAAGTCGACACCGGCGTGGTCTCCTCTGCGATGATCGCGGACAGCCTCAGGGCGAAGGGAAAGGACGCGATCTACCTTCCCTCGTTCGAAGAAATTGAAAAATTTCTTGAAAAAAACATTTCCACCGGTGATTTGTTGATAACCATGGGAGCCGGAGATATCGTAAATATCGCAAATGACCTCACTCGCTCAAAGTAATCCACAATATCCACCATTGTTCGCATGCAAACACTTGTTCACCGAATGTGACTAACTTTTCAAATTTTGTGGATAACTCAGAACGATTCTCACCGCCCGAAACATTGATTTTGGGCGGTTTCCCACACTTTCAACAGAGTTATCCACAAAAATGAGACGTAACCATATGTTCCCCTCGGTGGATTTGTCCCCTCTTCACATTTAAAACCGGTTGTTCTATAATAACCTTACAGAGAGAAAATAAACTCGCATAAAAGGCGAAAAACGGGAAAAGCTACGCGAAATCGTTCGGAGGCACGGACGAGCGCGGCTTTATTTTTGTCCTGAAAAAACATTGCAAGGTTGGTATCATCATGTCCTCCCTCTTCTTTCGGGAAGTCGATTCGCATTTTACGACCCCTGTCCCCGACTCCTTTATATTAACGAAAATGCCTTCGGCAAACGGTGTGTATGTCAAGGTTTACCTCTACGTCCTGAACGGTTATCTTCGCAGACGAAATGACCTGACCCTCTCCGCTGTTGCCGATGCCTTAAGCCTCCTTGAATCGGAGGTCGTCGAAGCCCTTCGCTACTGGAACGCCCAAGGCGTTCTCCGCCTTACCGCCGATAAAACAAACGGCAGCTACACCATTCGCTTTGGCAGTGATGAAACCCCGGACTTCCCGGACGATCCCAAGGGAACCTCCCCGAAAAAGGCGGGAAAAGAGGCCCAGCGCCAGAAAGTGATCCGCGTTGAGCAGCGTCCGAACTATACGCCGGATGAGATGCTCGTTTATAAGAACACCGACCCGAACGTCACCGAACTGTTCACGACCGCGCAGGAAATGCTCGGTATCCCGCTGAGTCACCCGAACCAGTCGATCCTGATCAGCTTCTACGACTACTACCGTCTTCCGATCGATGTCATCTTCTTCCTGCTGGATTACTGTGTGAAACGCGACAAGCGCGATCTGCGCTACATCGAAAAGGTGGCCATGGACTGGTCCGACCATGATATTCATTCTGTCAAGGATGCGGAAACCTACGTTCATCGGTTCGATTTCTACCTGCCGATCCTTCGCGAGCTTCACATTTCCGCCTCTCAGCCTTCGGATGAAGCGATCCGCATGATCGATCAGTGGCACGAGAGCTTCGGCATGAGCCCTGAGATGATGCAGGAAGCCGCACGCCGCGCGTTTGAGCGTACCAAATCCTCCAATCCGAAGTCCAAGCTGAACTATATGAACCGGATCCTCGAGGGCTGGCACAATCAGGGAATCACGGATCTTGGCGGTGTCGAGAAGGCGGATGAGGTCTTCAAGAGCCGCAGCGAGGAAACCCGCGGCTATGCAAGTGCCGGCGGATTAAACAACTTCTCCGAGACCAACAACTACAACTACGAGGAGATCCTGGAAGCTTCCAAGCGCCGGCTGATGCAGCACTACGAACAGAAAAAGGAGAATTAACGCATGGGAAGATCCGATGAACGTGTCGCTCTCGCACTGCGAGAATACGAATCGATCCGGGCTGAGGAAGCTGCCCTGCTTGCCGAGCGGCGTGAAAAGGTCTACAACTGTCTTCCCCGTGTTCGCGAGATCGACCGTGAACTCTCCCGCACCGCTCCGGATGCGATCGCCTATTATCTCAAATCCGGCGAGCGTGACAAGGACAAGCTTCTCACCTATCTGAAATCCAAAAATCAGTCACTCCGTCAGGAGCGCAGACGATTGCTTGAGATCGGCGGCTTTTCCGATGAAACCCTGGAGATGCACTACCGCTGCCCCTACTGCCATGATACCGGCTTTGTGGATGGGAAGCGCTGCCGGTGCCTGACCCAGCGGCTGATCCAGATGGCCTACGAATCCTCCAACCTTCAAGAGACACTGAAAACACAGAATTTTGAGACCTTCGATCTCAATCGCTTCCCGGACACCCCGTTTAAGGGAAACCGCTTCACGCCTCGCCGCAACATGGAACTGATCGTGATGTGGATGAAGGACTATGCATCTCATTTCCCGGACACCGATCCGCAGAACCTGTACCTCTACGGCGCTCCCGGAACCGGCAAGACCTTCCTTTCCAGCTGCCTTGCCAAGGCAGTCTTGGATCGCGGATTCAACGTCCTGTACCTCACCGCGGACGATCTGTGCACGCGGCTTGAGAAAGTACGCTTCGTCTCCCGCAGTCAGGAAGCTCCCGAGGACACCGCTCTCATCCGCTCGGTCGATCTTCTGATCGTGGATGATCTTGGCACTGAGTTCATGACCCAGCTTTCGTCTTCGCTGCTGCTTGGCATTGTCAACAGCCGCATGAACGACCGCAAGGCGACCGTCATCTCCTCCAACCTCTCGATCCCCGATCTTACCAAGCGCTATTCCGAGCGTTTCACCTCACGCATTCAAGGCGCGTACCAGATCATGGAGCTCTACGGCCCCGATCAGCGCCTGATTCGCTGAGATCCACAGACTCAACACTCACCACATACAAAAATGGACGTGTGAAAAAACGTGAATGCGTTTTTTCACACGCTTCTTTTTTGTGGATGTTTCGCACGTTTTGTTGATAAAAGGGCATAAT
>ONYR01000057.1 GCA_900322165.1 uncultured Eubacteriales bacterium | reverse complement strand
TCCTTCATGGCCTCGATTCCGTCCATGACCGGCATCATCAGATCCAGCAGGATCAGATCGAGTGTATGATTGCGGCAGATCTCAAGCGCCTGCTGCCCGTCGTAGGCCTCGAGCAGCTCGTATTCCGGCGATTCCAGGTAGATTTTCAGCGCATCCACAATATTTTTTTCATCATCGCAAATCAGGATCCGGTACATCTTAAGACTTCCTTCCTTTGGTATATTTGTCGATAATCGCCTGACGTTCGGAGCGAAGATTCTCCTCGTTTTCCTTCTCTGCCTTTTTCACAGCCTCGCGCACGTTCGCGGTATCCGCAAGCGGGTCCGCCTCAAGCTCCTCCTCAAGATAATCCGCCTCGAGCTCCTCCTCCGGCATATAGTTCCGGAAGACCCGCTCCTGCAGCAGCTGCGCCAGATAGATCCACAGTCCGACCCCCACGAACGAAAAGCCCATGTTCCAAAACAGGGATGCGCCAAGGACCGCCGCAAAGATCACAATGACAAGAAGCGTCGTCGGCAGGTGCTTGATGGACATCATAAAACCGTATTTCAAAATGTCCTTGTTGCTCATCTCAAAGCGCGCGAGCAGCGGGAACACATACATCGTCTCAAACAGCAGCACGACAAGCACGAGCGCCTGCAGCGGAAGGGTCAGATAGACCATCGATCCGAACAGAGCCTGATTGGCCCAGACGGCCCAGGCTGAGTAGGCAACCATGCCCCCGAAGATCATGATAAACAGCGAGAGCCCCAGCGCCTGTCCGAAATTCCGCTTGTAGGACGTCCAGAAATCCTTAAAGATATAGCTGTCCTCATGGCGCTGCCGTTTGCCCAGAGCCGCGTGAGCCGCCGTTGTCGCCGGGCCCGCCAGCACCATCGAGACTGCAGACAGCACCGTAATGATCGTGAGCGTTCCCGACGCCTCCCCAAGAGGCAGCAGATGCAAGATCAGCATCACCGCCGGTCCTCCGAAGATCATCCAAAGCACGCTGACAAAAAACATATCAAAGACGACCGCGCCAAACCTTGCTACCGGTCCGCCGGTGCCCAGAAATTCTTTAACTGTCATGTTCTCCCCCAACACGTAAAGCATGCGCCGCATGGCTTTTTATCTGTTACGTTGTTTCAATACCTTATTATCTGATTATAATCAAAACCCCGGAAGCCGACAAGGCTTTCCGGGGTCTGGAAATATGAACTTTCATTGAAATTTGATGGGCGCAGCGCCCTTCAAAAGCTTACTCAGCCGGCTTGTATTCTTTCAGGCCGCTTGCGGCAGCTTCGTCGACGATGATCGTTACGTCCGGATGAAGCTGAAGGATGGACGCCGGAACCCAAGGCGTGATCGGGCCTTCCAGGGTCTTGGCGATCGCGTCAGCCTTGCCGGTGCCGTTCGCGACAAGCAGGATCTTCTTTGCCTTCATGATGGAAGCGATACCCATGGAGATGGCCTTCGTGGGAACGTCTTCGATCTTCTCGAAGAAGCGGCTGTTCGCCTTGATCGTGCTCTCGGTCAGCTCAACCACGTGGGTCGGTCCGACAAAGGTATCGGTGGGCTCATTGAAACCGATGTGGCCGTTGCCGCCGATGCCAAGAACCTGGATATCCACGCCGCCGACTTCGTTCAGCATTGCCTCGTAGCTCTCGCAAGCTTTGTTCATATCCGGGGCGTTGCCGTCCGGAACATGGACGTTGTTCTTGTCGATGTTAACATGATCGAACAGGTTGTCATTCATGAAATAATGATAGCTCTGGTCGTTGGAAGGATCCAGCGGATAGTACTCATCCAGGTTGTAGGTGCGGACAGCGCTGAAATCGAGCAGGCCTTCCTGGTTCAGCTTGATCAGCTCTTTGTAGGTGCCGACCGGAGAAGAACCCGTTGCCAGGCCGAGGATCGCATTCGGCTTCACATTGACGATACCGGCAAGGATACCGGCCGCCTTTTTGCTAAGGGTATCATAGTCCTTGCAGACCAGAACCTTTACGTTATTGCCTTTTCCGTTGGTGTACCAAACTGCATTCTTTTCCATTGATTTTTCCTCCTGTTACGGTTTTGGAAATTCCGTTTCCTATTGTACCACTCGCCCTATTCAAATGCAAACGAGTTTGGCCGCAAAGGCCGC
>ONYR01000173.1 GCA_900322165.1 uncultured Eubacteriales bacterium | reverse complement strand
CTGCTCCTGCACACCCGGAAGGTCGAGCGAAGAACGATCCTTGCCTTCACCGCCGGTGACGTTGATCCAGCCGCAGTTGCCGCCAAGCGCCATGACAACGACGTCCGCTTCCTTCGCGGCTTCCACCGCCTCCGCAAAGCCGTCGGTGGACGGTCCGATAATGTCGCAGCCTTGCGCATAGGTAACCTCAAAGCGCTGCTCGAGAACTTCCTTCAGGCTCTCCGCCTTCAGCTCACGCAGCACGCTGTTCATGTTGCCGAGCTTGTTCATTTCCTTATCGGTCATGAACGCGAACATCATCGAGAAGCCGCCGCTCGCGTCCTTTTTCTTATCTTTGTTCTTTGCCTGTTCGTCGGCGATGCCGGCAAACGTGGTGCCCTGCTGCTTGCGGCTCGCGTCGATCATTTCGATATAGGCGGGATAGGTGTAGCCGCTGACCGGGTAGCGCAGCGAATCGGCATGAGGACCGATGACCGCCAGCTTCGTGCCTTTCTTCAGCGGGAGCGTTCCATCGTTCTTTAAGAGGATCAGCGAATCCGAGGCCATCTTGCGGCTCAGCGCTTCCTTCTCCTCATTGCGCAGCACATCCTTGACCTTCTCGACATCGCAGTAGGGGTTCTCGAACAGTCCGCACTTAAACTTGACGCGCAGGACACGGCGCACGGATTCATCGATGCATGCCTCATCCAGCTCGCCCGAGCGGACGTATTTCGGCAGCTGCTTGAAGGCCCCGCCGACCGGGATCTCGGTATCGGTTCCGGCCTTCTTCGCGATCAGTCCGGCCTCTTCGTAGCTGTTTGCAATTTTATACGTTCCGAAGGTACGCATGATCGCGGCACCGTCAGACGTCAGAACGCCCTTGAAGCCCATCTGATCACGCAGCAGGTCCTTCGCGATATGCGGATTGTCCACAATCGGCAAACCGTCGATCTCGGCATAGTTTGCCATGACCGCGTCAAGGTCCGCTTCCTTCATCGCGGCCTCAAACGGGGTCGCAAAGACTTCGTAAAGCTCACGGTCGGACAGACGCGTCGTTGCGGTGTTAAGTCCGGCCTGTGTCTCGGCATAGCCAAGGAAGTGCTTACCGATGCAGCTGACGCCTTCGCCCTGCATACCACGGACATAGTGGATACCCATCTGGGAGTTCAGGTAATGATCTTCACCGTAGGTCTCATAGACACGGCCCCAACGCGGATCGCGGGAAACGTCAACGACCGGGCTCATCGCGGAAGAAATACCGACCGCGCGGGATTCCTGACCGATGATCTTACTCATCTTTTCCGCGAGCTCCGGCTCCCAGGTCGAACCGATGTTGATCTGCGCCGGGAACAGGGTTCCGCCTGCTGCGGGATAGCCGCAAAGGTTCTCCGTCTGCAGCGCGACCGGAATGCCGAGTCTAGTCTGGTTGACGAAGAAGTCCTGCAGCTTGTTGGAGACATTCGCGATCGTCTCGGGATCCGCGAGTCCCAGCATCGAATACTGCGTAAAACGGCCGTGACCGTCCTTAAACTGCTCGTTCAGCACGGAATAATCAACCTCGCCGCCGTGGAAAACCGAGCCCGGAAGGTTGCCGCAAAGCTGAGCGACCTTCTCCTCGAGTGTCATGCGGGAAAGCAGATCCTCTACTCTTGCCTCGATCGGCTGGCTGGGATCCTTGTACAGAGCGTCGGCCGGAACCGGCCCGAATTTGTCATTTGCCATGCTGTATCCTCCCTGTGAGATGTGTTTTGCTCTCTGATGTGAGAAGAGCTTGAGGTGAGACGCAACTTTTGCGTTCTTTCAAGACTATTTTTCTCTATTATACCGCAATTATTACGCAAAACAAACGCAAACTTTTGGATCCTCCGGTTTTTTTCTCCGCATTGCCCATTGATTTTTCATACCACGATTTGTATAATAATTGATACTTTGTGATACAGCAAAGGTATCGCAAAAAAGGTCCGTTTGGTTTTAGCAGGAAAGGTTTGCCCCATGAAAAACCCCAGCTTCTTTGACGGCTTTGATCCGTTTGCCCTTATCCAAACTTACGGCAGTCCGCTCTACGTCTACCGTGAATCCATCTTCCGCGAGCGCTGCCGCGAGATGATGCGCCTTGTTACCTATCCGAATTTTTCTGTCAACTACAGTGTCAAGGCCAACACGAACCTGACTCTTTTAAAGATCGCGCGGGAGGAAGGCCTGCACGCTGACGCGATGTCTCCCGGTGAGATCTTCGTCGAGAAAGCCGCCGGCTACACGCCCCCGGAGATCTTCTTTATCAGCAACAACGCGTCCGCTGAGGAGCTGCGCTTTGCTGTCGATCAGGGCATCATGGTGTCGATCGACTCCATCAGCCAGCTTGCGCTTTACGGCCGCACGTTCCCGCACACCAAGGTCGCACTGCGTATCAATTCCGGTGTCGGTGCCGGCCACAGCGACAAGGTCGTTACCGGCGGTCACAAGACCAAGTTTGCGATCCTCGAGGAACAGCTTGACGAGGCTCTTGCGATCATTGAGCAGTACGACCTCACGGTTGCCGGCCTCAACCAGCACATCGGTTCCTTCGTGCTCGATCCCGAAACCTATCTCAGCGGTGTCCGCGCGCTTCTGCCGATCGCGATGCGCTTCAAGGATCTTGAGTTTATCGATCTCGGCGGCGGTTTTGGCATGCCCTATCAGGCTGGTCAGCCTCGGCTGGATCTGAAGGAGCTCGGCGAGGCGCTTGATGTACTTCTCTATGACTTTGCCAAAAACTACGGCCGCATGGTCCAGTTCAAGATCGAGCCCGGCCGCTACATTTCCGCCGAGTGCTGCGTGTTAGTCGGTACGGTCAACGCACTGAAATCGAACGGGGATGATCTGTACTGCGGTACTGATCTCGGCTTTAACAACCTCATCCGCCCGGTGCTCTACGACGCTTACCATGAGGTCGAGACCCTTCCGAAACGCGAAGGAGCTCCGGTGCATCCTTACAACGTCGTTGGCAACATCTGCGAATCCGGCGATATCGTTGCCGCTGAGCGCCCGCTTCCTGAGATGAAGGAAGGCGATCTCGTGGTGGTGTACGACACGGGTGCGTATGGCTACAGCATGTCTTCGCAATATAATAACCGCCTTCGCCCGGCAGAGGTGCTGCTCGGGGAAGACGGTCAGGTTAAGCTGATTCGCAGGCGGGATACGCTCGAGGATCTGCTTCGCAATTTTGAAGTCTGAGGCATTGGTCGGACTGAATTGAATTTGCGGAATTCGCAAAATTCGTTGAATCCGCTTATTTTTCTGCCTTCTCCTGTCTCTCGGACTTTCTTGATTCTCTCGTTTCGAGACTTTCCTTTGTCTCGCGTCCGTAGATCTTGATGAATTCAAACAAGAGCTCGGTGATCTTTTTCCGATGCTCCTCATTGATGCCGCGGTAGGTTTTCCAAAGCATCGGCAGCTTACGGATCAGTGAGGCTTTGAATTCGGTCGTTGTCTCGGCCTCGGTCGACGTCATGATCTGGTAGATCGCTTCAACAAAGACACTTCTTTCTTCAGGCGTGGTTGATTTCAGCCACGCCTTTAACGTGTCATCCATCACGTTCGAAGGCTCGGTCATTACCGTCTCCCGGACGATCTCGTTTTTCATGACCTCCCAGGTATACAGGTTATGCTGGCTGATGCCCTTTCGGACGCTCCTGACAACCACGATGTCCTCCGCGTGCTCGAGGAGCCGTCCGATGACCGATCCCTGCGGGATGTAGGAATGGATCTTGGGAAGCACATCGTCATAGGCGTTCTCCTCGATCACTTCTTCACTGAATCCGGGGCCGTCAAAGTTGTCAACGCGCACGATCCGTCTCAGGAACTCCGGAGGCAGGTACAGCGCGGCATAGATCGCCTCGTTGCCGCCCTTCGAGTGACCGATCAGGCGGAGGCGCTTCGTCGGATAGTTCCGGCCGACACGCATCGCATAGGCAACCGCGGCCCGCTGCGAGGGAAGGTCACGCATGTAGGACATGTTCATATCTTCCTTCCAGCCCACCAGCGTGTTGTCCGTTCCCCGGTACACGATGCAGCACTCCAGCGGGGACGTATGAACGGCCATCGCGGCGAACTGCTGCTGAATGATCTCATCATACTGCGTGACAAAATCACTCAGCCTCATCCCGCGGAAGCGCTCGGAGCGTCTCATGAGCTCGCAGAACTGTTTATCTTCCTCTTTGACATACTGAAAGTCCTTCGCGTTGAGCACGGCGCTTACCGCCTCTTCGATCGTGCCTTCGGTAAAGCTGCCGGCCTTCTCGAACTTGATCGCCACGAGGCGGGCCAGAACCAACGAATCGACTTCGTTAAACGGATATTCAGGGCTCAGGCGAATATCGCCGCGCCACGCAAGATAATCCAGCAGGTTTGCCAACGTTGTCCCCTCCTGTCTTCTTTACCCAGTTCTTCCTGATCTTACTGTCCGTAGTACGCGTTCTTTCCGTGCTTTCTTAAATAATGTTTATCGAGCAGGGTCTGCTGCATGCCGCGGTGATCGGAGAGCTGCATCGCGTGGAAGTCCATGAACGCGACCTCTTCCATGACAACGGCATTGTGGACCGCTTCCATCGCGTCCTTGCCCCAGGCAAACGGGCCGTGGCTCATGACCAATACGCCTGGAACCGCGTCGGGATCCTTGCCTTCAAAGGTCTCGATAATGACCTTGCCGGTCTCCTTTTCATACTCGCCCTTGATCTCTTCATCGGTCATCTCGCGGGTGCAGGGAATATCGCCGTAAAAGTAATCGCCCTGCGTGGTTCCCATCGCCGGAATCGGAACGCCCGCCTGCGCGAACGAGGTCGACCAACGTGCATGGGTGTGCACGATGCCGCCGATATTCGGGAACGCCTTGTAGAGCTCCACATGCGTCGGGGTATCGCTCGAGGGCTTCCACTTCCCCTCGACCCGGTTTCCGTCAAGGTCCACCACGACCATGTCCTCCGGCGTCATCCCGTCGTAGGAAACGCCTGAGGGCTTGATAACAACAAGGCCGCTCTCACGATCGATCCCGGAGACATTGCCCCAGGTAAAGGTTACCAGACCATATTTCGGCAGAAGCAGATTCGCTTCACACACTTGTTTTTTTAATGCTTCCAGCATGGTATTCACTCTCTTTTCGTTTGAAATGATCAGCGCAGGGTCTCGACTGCGCTCTTTTCTGTTGCGAGGCTCTTCTTATACTGTGCGAGGTAGGCGTTGAAGCCCTCGATATCGCGCTCGTCGGCCATGATGCTGCTGACAGGCGCTCCTGCAAAGACCTTGTTGTCAAGGTAGTCTTCGAGGCTCTCGCCCGCTTCCTTGTTAACCATGTACGATGCCAACAGGGCCATTCCGTACGGGCCGCCCTCTCCGGCCGTCTCCATGACCGAAACCGGCGCGCCGATCGCGGCCGAAAGCATGCGCTGGCCGACAACCGGGGTCTTGAAGAATCCGCCGTGGCCGTAGATCTTCTCAACCACGAGTCCTTCGTCCTTCGTCAGGATATCCAGTCCGATCTTCAGCGTCGACAGCGCTGACAAAAGATGCATCCGCATGAAGTTCGCCAGCGTGAACTTCGCGTCCGGACGGCGCATAAACAGCGGACGACCTTCGTCAAAATCGGTCACGCCTTCGCCGGAGAAATAGTTGTAGGAGATCAGCCCGCCGCAGTCCATATCGCCTTCAAGCGCGATCGTAAACAGCTTCGTAAAGAGCTCGCCCTTGCTTCGCTCCGCCCCGATCAGACCGGCAAACTCCGACAGCAGCTCGACCCAGGCGTTGATCTCGGACGTACAGTTGTTGCAGTGGACCATCGCGACCGGGAGTCCCGACGGCGTTGTCACCATGTCGATCTCGCGGTGTACACCGAGCTTGCGGTCGGTGACAAGCATCGCAAAATCCGACGTTCCGGCTGACACGTTACCGGTGTTGACGCGCACCGAGTTGGTCGCGGCCATGCCCGTTCCGGCATCGCCTTCGCACGGTGCGAGCGGAATTCCGGCCTCAAGATCCCCCTCCGGGTCAAGGAAAAGCGCGCCTTCCTCTGTCAGGTATCCGGCATTCTCACCGGCTTTCAGCACCTTCGGAAGGATCGCGTCAATCGACCAGGGATAGCCCATCTCCTTCGTGATCGTTTCAAATTTCTGCAGCATGACAGGATCAAAGCCGACACTGCCGTCTTCGTCAAGCACCACCGGGAACATGCCCGAAGCCTCGCCGACACCCATCACATCTAGCCCGCTCAGGCGGCGATGAATGTAGCCCGCGAGCGTCGTGATGGACGCGATCTCGCTCACATGCTTCTCACCGCTTAGCATCGCCTGGTACAGATGCGCAATGCTCCAGCGCTGCGGGATGTTGAAGTCGAACGCTTCGGTCAGCTTCTCCGCCGCTTCCCCGGTGATCGTGTTGCGCCAGGTGCGGAATTCGCAAAGCTGTTTCCCGTCCTTGTCAAAGGGAAGGTAACCGTGCATCATTGCTGAAACACCCATCGCCGCGACCTTGCGCAGTGTCACGCCGTACGTATCTTTTACATTTTTCTTCAGATCAGCGTAGCAAGCCTGAACGCCTTGGTGGATCAGGTCCATCGAATAGGTCCAGATTCCGTTTTCAAGCTTGTTTTCCCACTCAAAGCTGCCCTGCGCAACGACCTGATGTGCCTCATCGATCAGGACGGCCTTGATTCTTGT
>ONYR01000370.1 GCA_900322165.1 uncultured Eubacteriales bacterium | reverse complement strand
AGCCGGAGAACACTTTCTCTTCGATCCGCTTCACACCGTTCCCGATTTCCGCTTTCTTCAGTCCCGTACAGCCTGCAAACGCAGACCAGCCGATTCTCGTCACGCTGTCCGGGATCGTTACACTCATCAGGCTCTTGGAGTTATCAAACGCATGTTCGGCGATGCTCTTCACGCCGTCCGGCACGACAACGACAGCGTCTTCTCCCTTGTATTTTTTCAGCACACCTTTTTCGATCACAAAACCATTCAGGTTGTTCATTGTTCCGCCTCCGCAGGATTTATGATAAAATTATATTATATTCCGCATACAGAATCAACTACTGAGGAACGAAATCGGCGTTTTCGGGAATGAACGAATAAGACTTTATAACACGCAACAGATCATTTAAAAGAAGAGTTATATTTGATTGAACCCCACGATAACAGAATTAGTAACTATATGTCATTCGCCCATAGCATGCATTCATACACCGCTTGCTCATTTTTATACATTTCTGATTATTCAAAGAATGGGCAGAATATAAGGCACGACTGCTCCTTTTACTGCTCCTTTTACTGCTCCTTTTTGTCTTAGACCCGGTATTTGCCCCTTTCTGTTTGAGGTGCCATTTCAACGAAAAGTGAGAAAACAAAGAAAAAAGCCCGTTTTTGCGAGAAAAACGGACTTTTTATTTGGAGCTGTTAGGCGGATTCGAACCGCCGACCTCGTCCTTACCAAGGACGCGCTCTGCCTACTGAGCCATAACAGCAAGCTGGCGACCCGGATCGGGCTCGAACCGACGACCTCTAGCGTGACAGGCTAGCGTTCTAAACCAACTGAACTACCGGGCCAACTGCCTGTTTATTATAGCACAGGTCCCCGATTTGTCAAGACGTTTATCAAAAAAAATGTGTTTTTTATCGCAAACTTTTCCGGGCGGTGAAAACGCCCGTCCACGCGGGACGAGCGTATCTCTTTAAAGCATTTCCGCCAGGTCGAGCACGAGGCGTTCCGTCTTCTCCCATCCCAGACAGGGATCGGTGATGGATCTGCCGTATACGCCCTCTTCCGCCTTCTGGCAGCCGTCCTCAAGGTAGCTTTCGATCATCAGGCCCTTGACAAGCGAGCTGATATGATCGTTATGCTTCATCGAATGGATGATCTCCTTCGCGATGCGGATCTGCTCGATATAACGCTTGCCGGAATTCGCGTGGTTGCAGTCCACGATGACGGACGGGTTCTTCAGATCTGTTTTCTGATACATCTCATACAGGAAGTTGAGATCCTCGTAATGGTAATTCGGGATCGCTTCGCCGTGCTTGTTGACGTAGCCGCGCAGGATCGCGTGGGCGTACGGATTTCCGCTCGACTCCACGTCCCAGCCGCGATATACAAAGTTGTGGCTGTGCTGGGCGGCGGTGATCGCGTTCATCATGACGTGGAAATCGCCGCTGGTCGGATTCTTCATGCCGACCGGCTCGTCGATCCCGCTGGCGGTCAGGCGGTGCTGCTGATCCTCCACGCTTCTGGCGCCGATCGCCACGTAGGAAAGCAGATCGGAAAGGTATCGATGATTCTCGGGATACAGCATCTCATCCGCGCAGCCGAGTCCCGATTCCGCGATGGCGCGCATGTGAAGGCGTCTGATGGCAAGGATCCCCTCGTAGACGTCCGGCGCCTTATTCGGATCGGGCTGATGCAGCATTCCCTTATAGCCGTCGCCGGTTGTGCGCGGTTTATTGGTATAGATGCGCGGGATGATCAGAATCTGATCCTTTACCTTTTCCTGCAGAGACGCAAGCCGGGACACATAGTCGAGCACAGCGTCCTCCCGATCCGCGGAACAGGGTCCGATGACGAGCAGCAGCTTTTTGACCTCTCCGGTAAACACCTTCCGGATCTCAATGTCGCGTTTTTCCTTGACCTGGGCGATCTCCATGGAAACCGGATACTTTTCCTTCACTTCCATGGGTATGGGAAGCTTTCTCTTGAAGTTCATGGACATTTCGCGTTCCCCCTGACTATGTTTACTTCATTGCTCTATAGCGCTGTATTATCTTAACACGATCTGCGCCCTTTGTCAAGCATTTTTCGCGTTGCGCGCATACTGATAGATCCGGTCCACGATCTCCACCGCGCGCTTGCCCGCTTCCCCGTCGATGGCGAAGGGCTTCCCCGCGCGGATCGCGCCGTAGAATTCGCTGATCAGCCGGTTGTGTCCGCTGCCCCAGTAATCGACGGCGGCCTTTCTCTTCTCAAAGCTGATGACTTCCCTGTCCGCGCCGCGGATCACAGTGATCACATCGTCCATCGTCACCCGCGCGTCGTCGAAGATCAGATCAAGATAGACAGGGCTGTTTACACCGTTGCAAAGCGTCGCGTAAAACGTCGCGGTCACGCCGTT
>ONYR01000109.1 GCA_900322165.1 uncultured Eubacteriales bacterium | reverse complement strand
GGGGCAGATTATCGTGAAGCGGTGCCACGAGCGTGGCCTTCCGGTGACCGCGCTTCCCGGTCCGTGTGCGTTTGTCACGGCGCTTGCAATGAGCGGGCTTGACTCGCGACGGTTTATTTTCGAGGGATTTCTCCCGGCCGATAAAAAAGAGCGCCGAGCGGTGCTCTCGGAACTATCGGAAACGCATCATACAACGATTTTCTACGAAGCGCCGCACCATCTGAAGGATACATTAAAGGAAATGGCAGAGGCTGCGGGCGAGCGCCAGGCGGCCTGCGTTAGGGAGATTACGAAGAAGTTTGAAGAGTGCCGGATCGGGTCCGTGCGGGAGCTCTGTGCTTTTTATGAGGAAAACGAACCGCGCGGTGAGTTTGTGATCGTAATTGAGGGGCGGAGCATGGCCGAAATCAAGGCCGAAAAGCAGGCTTCCTTTGAATCGCTTTCTATTGAGGAGCATATGGCGCTTTACGCCGATCTGCCCGAGAAAGAAGCCATGAAGAAGGTCGCCGCGGACCGCGGTGTGAGTAAGCGTGACATCTATCAGGCGCTTAAAAGATAAAAGGTGCCGGATATTTAAGAATTTTTTAAATATTACATATCTCTCATTTTTATACAGTGTTATAATGTGGTTGGAACCTGCTGTTTCAGCCACTTTTTGTTTATCCTGAGTTTATAAAATGGCTTTAAAATGCCTTCACAATGATGGCTTGTACAAATACAAACCGGTGGAGGCGTTTTATGAAAGTGATTGGATGGCTGCTTTTGATCGGACTTTCGGCAGTACTGCTCTACATCGCGCTGCTGGCGGTCTCAGCGCTTTTGGTGAACGGTCATAAAGAGTATGACAAAAACAGCCGGTATTATCGCTGGCTCCTCAACAGCGCGACCGCTGTCGGAATGTGGCTTTTACGGGTGCGCATTCATGTGAGCGGGCTGGAAAACATTCCGAAGGGGACGCGGTTCCTTTTGGTAGGAAACCATCGCTCGAACTTTGACCCGCTGGTGACCTGGCTGGTGCTTCGCAAGTATGACATTGCCTATATCTCTAAGGAAGAGAATTTCCATATTCCGGTGTTCGGACGGCTGATCCGCAAGTGCGCGTTTATGGCGATCGATCGCGAAGATCCCCGCAAGGCCATCCAAACGATCTATCACGCGGCCGACCTGATTCATAAGGATGAAGTGTCGGTCGGTGTTTATCCGGAAGGAACCCGAAGCAAGGAGTGCGTGCTGCTGCCGTTTCACAACGGGGTGTTTAAGATAGCACAGAAGGCGGACGTGCCGATCGTGGTGCTGGCGATCCGCGGAACGGAGAAGATCCATAAACAGTTCGTCAGGCGTGTAACAGACGTCTATGTGGACGTGATTGACTGTATCCCGGCCGAGGAGGTGCATGTGAAAACCAGTGTGATCGGAGAGCGGGTGTATCAGGATTTAAGCCTGTTTCTGGCGCAGCATCCCGACGCGGGAAGCGAGGGCGCGCGTCCGAAGAAGGAAGAAGGCCATGCCTTCGCGTGAGGCACGGCTGCTTTACGGTGTGTACGATTTACATTCAATATACGGAATGAAAGCAGGAGGAGAAGATGATGGGCAGATGTTATGTGCTTTATAACCCGCTTTCCGCAAGCGGAAACGGCGCGGCGGAGGCAAAAAAGCTCGCTGAGATGTGGAAAGAGAAGAAACCGGAGCTGATGGACATTACCAAAATTCAGCATTACCGCGACTTCATGAGCTCACTCGAGGCGGATGACGTTGTCGCGCTGTGCGGCGGCGACGGAACGCTCAACCGGTTTGTGAATGATCTGGGCGATCTCGAAGTGAAGAACGAGGTGTATTACTTCGCGACCGGTACCGGCAACGACTTTCTGCACGATCTCGGGAAAACGAAAGAGGATGGCCCGGTTCTGATTAACGAGTATATTAAGGATCTGCCGATCGTGACCGTGAAGGGGCAGAGCTACCGCTTTATCAACGGTGTCGGTTACGGAATCGACGGTTACTGCTGTGAGGTCGGCGACAAGATGCGCGAGAAGAGCGACAAGCCGGTCAACTATACGTCGATCGCGATTAAGGGCTTGCTGTTCCATTACAGGACGACGAGCGCGGATATTACGGTCGATGGTGTAAAGAAGCACTATGACAAGGTCTGGCTCGCGCCGACCATGAACGGGCGCTTCTACGGCGGAGGCATGATGGCAACGCCGAATCAGGATCGTCTGCACAATGAAACCGTTTCCACGATGGTCATGTACGGAACGGGCAAGCTCAAGACCTTGATGGTTTTCCCGTCCATTTTTAAAGGTGAGCACGTCAAACACACCGAAATGACGGAGGTGCTGACGGGCAAGACGGTTTCGGTTGAGTTTGACCGCCC
>ONYR01000106.1 GCA_900322165.1 uncultured Eubacteriales bacterium | reverse complement strand
GGCATGGCTTCTCAGCGCGACAAGATCGACATGTACGCATTCTGCGACATCATCCCCGAGCGTGCAGAGGAAGCCCGCGCGAAATATGGCTGCGAAGGCGCCAAGGTCTTCACGGACTACCGCGATCTGCTCGCCTGCCCCGAGATCTACGCGGTTCATGTCCTGACCCCGAACGTGAAGCACTGCGAGATCAGCTGTGCTGCAATGGAAGCCGGCAAGCATGTCATCTGCGAAAAGCCGATGGCTGCCAACGTGGAAGACGCCCAGAAGATGATCGACACGATGCATAAGACCGGCAAGCTTCTCACGATCGGTTATCAGTACCGTCACATGGACAACTTCAAGGCCATGAAGCAGTATGTGGAGACCGGCGCGCTTGGTGAGATCTACTATGCTGAGGCAACTGCTCTTCGCCGCCGCGGCATTCCGACCTGGGGCGTATTCACGAGCAAGGCTGAGCAAGGCGGCGGCCCGCTCATCGATATCGCGACCCATGCACTGGACCTGACCCTGTGGATGATGAACAACTACGAAGTCGAGAGCGTTACCGGCTGCAAGTTTGCGAAGATCGGTCCGGTCGCGACCCACGATGAGATGGGCAACGATTTCGGCGACTGGGATCCGGCTAAATATGAGCTCGAGGACTCCGCATTCGGTTTCGTCCGCATGAAGAACGGTGCCCTTATCAACATCCGCTCCTCCTGGGCGATCAACATGATCGCGCCCCGCGGCATGGTCAAGCTTTGCGGTACCAAGGGCGGCCTTGACACCGAGGACGGTGTCCGCGCGAACCACGTCATTGCCGGCCGTCAGGTCGACAGCAAGATCGCGACCCGCAATCCTTTCTTCTTCCGTCCCGCCGGCACGATCGACCGCAACCCGATGAAGAACCCCAACGAAGCCGAGGCTGAGATCTGGGTCAACGCACTGCTTGGCAAGGGCGAGCTGTTTGTTAAGCCTGAGCAGGCCTTCACGGTCACCAAGATCCTTGACGCGATCTACAAGAGCGCTGAAACCGGCAAGACCATCTACTTCGACTGATATCCGTTTTTCAACTGATGAAAGAGGATAAGCTTTCCATGAATAACGAACGTTTAACCAAACTCGCGGCCTGGGCTCACACTCAGGCCGTCGATGTCATTTTTCCGTTCTGGACGAGTGACTACATCGTTGACAAGGAAAACGGCGGCTTCTTTGGCCGCGTAACACTGGAGATGGAGCGTCTGAATGATGAGCCCAGAGGCCTGACGCTGACCGGGCGCATGCTCTACGCCTTCTCCACCGCCTACCGTTTTCTGAAGAACCCGCTGTATCTGGAAAAAGCCGAGTACACCTACAACGAGCTGATGCATCGTTTTTATGATCCGGAGTTCGGCGGCGCTTATACGACCGTCACCGAGACCGGTGAAGTTCTGAATGACAATAAACCCAATTACTGCGAGGCCTTCCTGATCATGGGCTGCAGCGCCTACTACCGCGCAAGCGGCTGCGAGGAAGCGCTCCGCGTGGCCCGCGAGTGTGCCGCCCACATGGAGAATGAGGCCAAATGGGGTCCCTCCCGCTACTACAACAACATGACCCGCGACTGGAAAAAGGCCGAGGGCATGGGCTTCGGCGGCAAGAAACCGAAGGATGGCGAGGAAGCGCCCAAGCGCCCCGCTTTCTTCTTCCCGGAAGGCTCCGTCATGTTCCCGCACCACCTCTGCCAGGCCTACGTGCAGCTCTACCGCGCAGCCGGAGATGAGAATATCTTACAGGCTCTCCGCGAGATGGCGGAATATGTTGTCAGCGATCTGTACGATGAAACCTATCACTGCTTCAAGACGATCGTCGGTCCGGACGGTGAGCGTGTCGGAACGAGACAGAGTTTCGGCCACGACTGTGAGATCAGCTACCTTGCCATGAAGGTCGCCGATATCGTCGGTGATGAAACGCTGAAGGCGAATATGAAGCGCGTGGTCACGTCTGTCCTCGAGCGCGTGCTTGAGGCCGATTTCGACCCGTGGCACAGCCTGTACAACGGCGGCGACCTTGTCAGCGGCGAGCGTGAAAAGAGTCACATCTGGTGGGCTCAGGCCGAGGCCGTGACCGCGATGCTCCTTGGCTATCAGCTGACCGGAGAGGACCGCTTCCTCGATGCCTGCGAGAAACAGGTTGATTTCCTTGACAAGTATTTTGTCAACCGCGAGCATGGTGACTGGTACAACAACATTGTAGTCGATGAGGACGGCTGGAAGGTCGTCGACGGCATGCACGGATTTGACAAATTAAACGGCGGCAAGTGCCCGTTCCACAACTCTCAGATGTGCTTTGAGATCATGGAGCGCACACAGAAGATGCTTTGCCCTGAAGCAAAGCCGGAGGTATTGACATGAAAGACGTTTACTTGATCACCGCTTCCTTCGTGGGCGAGATCTCCCGTGATTTTAAAGGCTATGTCGAGATGGCCAAAAAGGCCGGCTACAAGGGCCTTGAGCTTTTCAACTGCCAGTACGGCGGCATGACCGCCCCCGAACTGAAGGCCTACATGGACAGCATGGGCATGGACGTTATCAGTGCGCACGTCAATGAGCCGGATGTTCCCTCTCAGCTGGAATACCTGCCTCAGATCGGCTGCCGCTACCTCATCTGCCCCGGTGTCCATGTCGCTTCCCGCGATGAAGCCTACCGTCAGGCCGAGAACCTCAACGCATGGGGACGCAAAGCCAAGGCTGTCGGCATGAAGTACGGTTACCACAACCACAACAACGATTTCGACGTTTACGGCGACGAGACCGTCATTGACATTTTCCTGAAAAACACGGACCCGGACCTTGTCACCTTCGAGCTTGACGCGGCCTGGGCCTGGAGAGCCGGTGTCAATGCCGCACAGTTCATCAATGACCATGCCGGACGCTTCGAGCTTATCCACGTGAAGGAAACCGCCCGCGTTTTGACCGAGGATGACAAGAACATCTTCAAGCGCATGGGCAAGGTCGAGCGCGGCGAAGACGGACGTCCGATCTTCAACGAAGCGCAGAAAGCCCTGCTCCATGAGCATCAGAAGATCAACTGCAAGCTCGGCGACGGCATCATCAACATGCCTGAGATCAAGAAAGCCGCGGATGCACAGGGCGTTCAGGCCTATATCGTGGAGCGTGAATATGCCTATACCGGCGACAACTTCACCACGATCCTGGCAGACCGCGAATATTTAAGCAAGATTTGATAACGGAAGGAGATTCATCATGCAGATGATCATCAACGGACAGTTTGTCGACGCGAAAGACGGAAAGACTCTCGATGTTGTCAATCCCGCATTCGGCACCGTCGTCGACACCGTTCCCGCTGCGACTCTGGAAGACCTGGACTATGCGATCTCGCTGGCCGTCGAAGGCCAGAAGGAATGGAACAAGGTTCCGCTCTACGACCGTCTGGACATTCTGGAGACCTACTGCCGCATCATTACCAAAGACGAAAATGTACAGAAGATCGCTGAAATCATGTGCGAAGAAGGCGGCAAGCCGATCGAACAGGCCCGCACCGAAGTCTACGCCAACGCTGCGATCTTCCGGATCTACTGCGCCGCAGCCTACACCTTCTACGGCGACACCCTCCCCTACAACGCGGAAGCCCGCAGCGTTGGTGATGTCGCGTTCACGATCCATGAACCGCTCGGTGTTTTCGCGAACATCGTTCCGTTCAACTACCCCTTTGAGCTTGCCGCACACAAGGCTGCCCCGATGCTTGTCACCGGAAACAGCGTTGTCCTGATGCCTTCCAGCAAGACCCCGCGCAGCGCGGTTCTGATGACGCAGTTCCTGCTTGAGGCCGGTGTCCCGGCCAAGGCCATCTCCTGCGTGACCGGAAGCGGCAGCCTTATCGGCGCCGCCGCCGCAAAGGATCCGAGAGTCCACGCGGTGAGCTTCACCGGCTCGACCGAGGTCGGCATCTCCCTCGCCAAGGCCTGCGCGGCAGATCTGCGCCACGTTTCGCTGGAGCTTGGCGGCAATGATCCTCTCATCGTTTTCGATGACTGCGACTATGAAAAGGCGCTGAATGAAGTCATCGGCGGCCGCATCGGCAACGCCGGACAGACCTGCTGCGCCAGCAAGCGCTTTATCGTACAGCGCGGTATCTATGACCGTTTCAAGAATGATCTTGTTAAGCGCCTCGAAGCCGTTAAGGTCGGCGATCCCGCCGATCCTGCGACCGAGATGGGTCCGGTGATCCGCGAGAGCGCAGCGATCACGGTCATGGAGCAGCTTGAAAAGACCGTGCAGCAAGGAGGAAAGATCCTGACCGGCGGCACCCGCAGCGGCGCATACATCGCTCCGACCGTCATCGAGGTCTCCAAGGATACCGACATTGCCCGCGATATGGAAGTCTTCGGCCCCGTTTGGCCGCTGATCGTCTTTGATACGCTCGAGGAAGCGCTTGAGATCGCAAACAACACCAAGTACGGCCTCTCCTCCGGTGTCATGACCTCGGATATGAAGACCGCGATGGTCGTCGCAAACCGTATCGAAGCCGGCGCCTGCATCATCAACGGAACCGGCAACTACCGTCTCGCGCATCAGCCCTTCGGCGGCTACAAGTACTCCGGTATCGGTCGCGAGGGTGCGGTCTGCACACTCGAAGAAATGACCCAGCAGAAAATGATCTCGTTCAAAGGAATTCTGAACTGAACTGAAAGGCATTCTGAACTGAACTGAAAGGAGATTCATCGATGTACGAAAAGAACGTTGAGGCCCTTCGCCGCGTCGTTGAAGAAAAGGCGGTCATCCGTCACGTATCCAAGCACCGCAAGCCGGACGGAACCTTCGATCTCGAAGGCAACAAGAAGATCTGGAATGATGCCCTTCCCCGTTTTGACGTTATCAAGCTCTGGGAAAACGGCACGCCGAATTTCGATGACCGTGATCCGCTTCAGACGGAACCGTCCATCATTTTCGTTCCCGCTCAGGGCGTCGATCACCCGGTCGGTACGATCATCGTCGCGCACGGCGGCGGTTTTGAATCCCGCACCGGATGCGAAGGCATGAACGTCGCCGATTACTTTGTCCGTCAGGGCTTTAACTGCGCGATCCTCACCTACCGTCTCAAACCCTACACCCGGTTTGACGCGATCGATGACATGCAGCGCGCGATCCGCTATCTGAGAGCGAATCAGGAAACACTTGGCATCACCGACAAGATCGCGGTCATGGGCTTCTCCGCCGGCGCAATGCTCTCCGGCAACTGCTCCACCCATTACGACAACGGCAACCCGGAAGCCGAGGACGTCATCGAGCGCTTCTCCTGCCGTCCCGATGCCTGCGTGATGGGCTACGGCGCCTTCGCGACCATGGCCTTCCCCGGCCCGTTCTTCCGCAGTCCGTTTGCGGATCCGGACAAGAAAAACAAGCTCTACCTCTCTCCGGAAAACAACCTTGCGATCGACAATCCGCCCTTCTTCATCTGGCAGACGAACTCCGATGACCCGCGCAACGCCTTCACCCTCGCCTCCCGCCTCACCGAAGTCGGTATTCCCTTCGAGCTTCACTGCTTCCCCGACGGTGTCCACGGCATGGCCCTGGGTGATGGAAACAACGACCTGTCCATGCGCGATGAGCACTTAATGCACTGGGCCGATCTGTGCACCGAATGGCTGAGGAGGCAAGGCATCTGACCGAATATCACCAAAATAAAAACACCCGATACCGCTCCCTCTTTGATCCTCATGCTTCACCAGAAGATGTAAAACCCCACAGACCCTCTCTCCTAGCTCCTCATGCTTCGTCGAGAGGGTCTGTGGGGTTTTGTTTTCTTCTGTAACGGAGGATGCGTGCAAGCGGCAGTGGGTAGTTTATTTTGTGGATTTCAGACGGGGCTGCAAGATTGGGGCGTGCAACGGGGACGGAGGAAGGTGAAGAGTAACCTAAACCTGAATTATTCACCGATATACGGTGAAGACGGCTGAAAGCCGCATGTTTACTGCGATTTTGTAGTGTTGCTTCTTTCATCC
>ONYR01000217.1 GCA_900322165.1 uncultured Eubacteriales bacterium | reverse complement strand
GGGCATCGCCATCGCGACAACATCCACGTCTGCGATGGCTTTTTTTACGTCCGTGAACGCGTAGACTTCATCAAAAGCCGGGTCGCTGGGTTTGGAGAGATCGCGGCGTACACCGATGACCTTCGCGGCGCCGAGCGCCTTGATCTTGCGGGCAAAGGTGGTTCCAATATCGCCCGTGCCAAGCAACGCGAATGTGGAGCCCTGGATCGAGCGCATGCTGCCGAGATTCACCCATTTCCGCTCCTTGGTGACTTCAAAATAAGCGGGCATGCGGCGCATCATCATCAACGTCACCATGATCATGTGCTCGGAGATCGTGGTGCCGTAGGAGCCGTTGGAGTTCGTTAAGATCACGCCCGGATGCGGGTAGACATCGTCCGCGAGGAAGGGATCGACCCCGGCGGAAGCCGTGTGGAACCACTTCAGAGAGTCCGCCTTTTTCAGGAGTGGAGCGGGGAAGTAACCGTAGAGGATCTCGGCGGTGCCGATGTTTTCCGCCGCGTCCTCAGCGTCCTTGTAATACCGGATGGTGTAGCCGCCCTTCGCAGCGGTCTCCTCGATCTGGGCTGTGTGAGCCGGGGTCAGATAGTTTGCCAAAATGCCGATCTCTTTCATGGTCAGTCCTTTCTCTTGGTCAGCAGGATCGTGCGGCTCTGGTAATCGCCGCGGGCAAATTCCATCGGAAGGCCGGCCTGCATCAAAGCCGCTCCCGAATATAGACGGCCGTCCTCATCCTCGTAAAGTGCGGCGGGGTCGAGCCCGGTTAAATAAACGCGCTGCGGAATGTAGTTCGGCTGGGCAAGAACCTGCGCAAAAAGCAAGAGTACCCGGTCATCATCCGAGAACTGCCATGCACAGTAGTTCGAAACAAAGGGAGAGATCAGGCGGTCGAAGCGGCCGTTTGCAGTGAGGCTGCGGACCGTTTTGGCCCGTGCGATCAGCGCGGTGGCTTCCTTCTTGTCTTCCTCGGACAGCTGGGCGGGGTCGAGTTCAAGCCCGAAATTGCCGCCAAGAGCGACCTCACCGCGCGTTTTCATCGGCGTTACGCGGCCAACCTGATGGTTCGGCACGATCGAAATATGAGCGCCCATCGCGGACGCGGGATAAACATAGGACGTGCCGTACTGGATCTTGAGACGCTCCACCGCATCGGTATCATCGCTCGTCCAGGTCTGCGGCATGTAGTAAAGCATGCCGGCATCGAACCGTCCACCGCCGCCCGAGCAGGACTCGAACAGGACCTCGGGGAACGCGTCCGTGACCTCCTGAAGCACGCGGTAAAGACCAAGCATGTAACGGTGCTGCGTCTCCATCTTTTGCGCGGCAGGCAAAACGGAAGAGAACGCCTCGGTCATGTTGCGGTTCATATCCCACTTGACGTACTGAATGTTCGCGGAAGAGAGGACACGCTTCATCATGGCGATCATGAAGTCCTGCACGTCCTTCCGGGAAACGTCGAGGATCAGCTGATTGCGGCCCTCGGTGCGGCGCCGGCCGTTAACGTGGAGGCACCAGTCCGGATGCGCACGGTACAGGTCCGAATCCGGCGAGATCATTTCCGGCTCGAACCAGAGCCCGAACATCATCCCAAGCGCATTGACCTTCTCGGCAAGACCCTTCAGTCCGTTCGGAAGCTTTTCACGGTTCTCGACCCAGTCGCCGAGCGCGCGATGGTCATCAAACCGGTTGCCGAACCATCCGTCATCCATGACCATGAGCTCGACGCCAAGCTTCTTCGCCTCGCCGGCGATCGCGAGGATCTTCTCCTCGCTGAGGTTGAAGTAGGTAGCCTCCCAGTTGTTGATCAAAACCGGACGCTCACGGAAACGCCACGGACTGTGGCCGAGGTAATTGCGGTAGAGCTTATGGTAGAGATGCGACATACCGCCAAGGCCTTCCGCGGAATAGATAAGGACTGCCTCAGGCGTCACAAACGACTCACCCGGTGCCAGCTGCCAGCGGTGGGTCATCGGATTGAGCCCAATCGAAAGGTAGGCGAAGGGAGCGTCTTTGACCTGCGCTTCGGCTGCGAACGAGCCGGAATAGACAAGGTTCATCGCCCAGACCTCACCGCTCGTTTCGGTCGCGGTGGGTGCGGCAAGTGCGATAAACGGATTTTCTTCATGACCGCTCGCGCCGCGCTGACTCTCCACTTTGTAGCTGGAAAGACCGACCGGCGTACGCACCGGGCGGCGTTCTCTGGCCCAAGCGCCTCGCAGATGAATGACATCAAGCCCTTCACCGGCAAACGAAACCGCGCCGGAGGAGTTTCCCTTCGTGCCGGTCTTAAACGGAACCGGGGCGGAGGCCGAAGCCATGTGCGTCAGCGTGAGCGGCGCCGTATCGTTATTAGTCAGCACCATGTGGCGTTCCAGCGTTCCGGCCGTGATCGAGTAGGAAAGAACAGCCTGAAGGCCGGTCAGTGCATCGCGAAGGGTGAGCTCCAAGGTCTCGGCCTGCTCGTTTTCTGCGGAGACCGAAGGGAGCCCCGGAAGCGCAGGCTTCCCCGGAACGATCGCAGCACTCTCGAAAGTGAGCTGCGTCAGGTCATCCCCGGCCTCGTTCACAGCGCGAACGGCCGGATCACCGAACCAGCCGGTGCCGACTGCGGGAACCTCAAACGGCCGGTTTTCGAGCTCGAAGGACGAGCCGGAGGGGAAGCTGCCAAGCAGGTAGGAAAGGTCGCAGCGAGCGGCCTCTTCCGCGGTATGAGCGAGCGGGGCGCCCCAGTACAGGTTCAAAAGCGTTCCGTCCGCGTTATATAAAACATAGCTGAAGGTTTCACAGTACAGATGAAACCACTGCTTCGAAGGATCGATGTAAATCAAGGTAAACACCTCTTTTGAAAGATTGTTATCGGGCTGCAGCCGTCTCTCAGTTGCCCTTGGCCTTCTGCTTTCGCCAGGCCTCATAGGCCGCATGTTCTTCTTTCAGATGCTCATGAAGGTAGACGGGCGTCCAGTCCTTCGAGGTTGGGGTCAGTACGGCTTTGAGAGGAATTCGAACGCCGGCCTGATTCATACGATCGATGAGATCACTGACCTCCTGATTCGAAAGACCGGCAAAAATGATCATCGGATCGGTGAAGGCCGGGGCTGCGGAGACGGGAGAAGCAGGCAGCTTGCCGGTGACACTGGCAGACAGCTTGCCGGGTGCGCCGAGGGCATTCGCGCCGAGCGGACCCGCCTTGCGAAGCGCTTCGGGAATCACAAGCTGAAAGAGCGGAAGCGTGAGCTCGCTCTCAGGGACATGGCGAAACTCCGCCTTCTTGAGGCGAAGCACACTCTCCAGCGATGCGCGGGACGGATGGTTTTCAAGATTAAATAAAAGGATCATAATGACTCCTTTAAAGGCTGTAAGAACAGTTTGAAGTGCTTGGTATCGGCCGGTGAATCGCTGAAAAGGCATGCAAAAATGCGCGAACCGCTAAGGCATAGGACTGAACTAGCTTAAACAGTCCGTTTAGTCCGACAACGGAGGTGTCCGGAGAAGATCTTGTAGGACTGAATTACCGCATATGAACAAATCAGTCCGAGATCTTGTCAACACAATCGTTAATGGATAGGATGTCAATAATCAAAAATGAATCGTTCGTCCTAGTGTCTCAGATGTTTTGGATACCTAGGTAGGACTATTCAGTGTAAAAAGCACACTGCAGTCCTACTTGCATGATTTTGGGAAGGAAGATGTTAGGACTAAATTTATAAAAATATGAGCTATAGTCTGAACACCCTCAAACCGCTTCCCTAAAAGGTGGATTAAAGCATCTGAATTCCGCCCTTTAGTCCTACATCGCTCTTTTCTGCGATATCGCAATCAGTAAAAAGGCTTGCAAAAAAGTGATTTCTCTTTTTCACAAGCCTTTTTGTGTTACTGGAAATTATTCTTCCGGCTCGAAAGCTTCTTTGGGCTGAGCGCAGAGCGGGCAGACCCATTCGTCCGGAATATCTTCAAATGCGGTGCCGGGCTCGATGCCGTTGTCCGGATCGCCGATCTCGGGATCGTAAACATAACCGCAAATGCTGCAAACGTATCTCATAGTTTACTCCTTTCCATGAAGCTTCCAAATGAGAAGCTTTCATGCTCCTTGTTTCGCTCACTATATCATAAACCATGGAGCGTTGGCAATGAGTATCTGCAAATTACCGTAAATGCTTAGAAAACTCACGGCAGGGTCACGATCACGATGAACCCTTCCATGTTGTCGCCGGAGATCGTGTAGTCCATGTCGGTCGGGATCTCCACGCTCGTGCCTTTGGTGTAGTAGATCGCGTAGTTCGTGCCGTAGGCGTTGATCCGGTACGGGTTGTCGACGGAGTAGTCCTGAATGAACGCGAGCCACTCCTCCAGGCAGTAATCCAGCTGAACCATCGAGACCGCGACCGGCACGCTGACGTAGCGGAAGTGCCAGGACTCGTAGCCGATCTCGGTGATATCGACCTTGTCCTCGGGGTAGCGAAGCACAAACCCGTAGTCGGCCGCATGCTCGTAGATCCAGTTGTTGCGATCATCATTTTCCGCGTCAAAGTAGACCCCGGAGAACAGTCCGAAGTCCGACGCAAGGCCGGTGTGATGCTCGCTGAAGCCCGCGCGCATGACGTACATCAGCGCGTGCTCATAACCGTTCTGCTCCGCGCTCCGGTTGAAAAGCCAGTCAGCCTCCTCAGCAGAGCGGAACCCGTTCATCATATACAGATCCCAGCTGCCGGTCTCCTCGCAGAAATCGTTCAGGAAGCTGTCGATCGCGTACGCCGCAGGCTCAGCCATCTGGATATCGTAATCATTCAGCGCATAGCCCCAGCGCGTGTCCAGATCGGCCATGTAGATAAGCCAGTCGTCAAGGAACAAATATTCATGCTGCTTGTTGACAAGCTGAAGGATGCCCATGTGGATCTCGTCCTCGGACATCTGTTCCGTCTTAGTCGCGAAAAGGCGGGCAGCGGAGGTTTCGCCGGAACTGTCAGACGAACTCTCGCTCGAACTCTCGGCGGAACTCTCGCCGGAGTTTTGATCGGAGCCTTCCGCGGATGTCTCACCGGAAGTGTTTGCGGAAGCATCGCCGGAAGTTTCGCCGTTC
>ONYR01000105.1 GCA_900322165.1 uncultured Eubacteriales bacterium | reverse complement strand
TAACGCTTGTCATCGAAGAACATACCGTACAGCAGCGAGCGGGAGCTCTCAACGGTCGGCGGCTCACCCGGACGCAGGCGGCGGTACACCTCGATCAGTGCCTCATCGACACTCTTGGTGTTGTCGCGCTCCATCGTGGAGAGCAGCTTTACGTTTTCGCCGAACAGATCGATGATCTCAGCATCGGTGCCGTAGCCAAGCGCACGGATCAGAACCGATACCGGAACCTTACGGGTACGGTCGATACGGACGTTGAAAATATCGTTGGAATCGGTCTCGTACTCAAGCCAAGCGCCACGGTTCGGGATCACCTGACAGGAATAGAGCTTTTTACCGGTTTTGTCGATAGTTTCGGTATAGTAAATACCAGGCGAACGGACAAGCTGAGAGACAATGACGCGCTCGGCACCGTTCATAACGAACGTACCGGTTTCGGTCATAATCGGGAAATCACCCATGAAGATTTCGCTTTCCTGCTTCTCCTTGGTTTCCTCGTTCGTCAGACGAACAGTCACCTTCAGAGCGGAGGTGTAAGTGAGATCGCGGGCCTTGGCCTCCTGAATCGTGTACTTAGGCGTCGGATCCAGCTTCGCGCTCACGAATTCCAGCGTCAGGTTTCCGGCAAAATCCTTGATAGGATTGATGTCGTCGAAAGCCTCTTTCATGCCTTCTTCGATGAACCAGCGATAGGAGTCTTTCTGAACGTCGAGCAGATTCGGCATTTCCAGAACAGCTTTCTCCCGAGAGAAGGACATTCTGACCCTGCTGCCGTACGATTCCGGATGGATACGATTCTTTTCCATAAATGCGTTCACCCCTTGACTAAAATACCATTTGCCCCGCACCATATGTGCACCGGGGCAAAATTGAGCATAAAATCGCAATATAATGCAATTAACGATAATAGCAAATTCTGTCAAGCTTGTCAAGTAAAATTTTCAAAACTTTTTCAGGGTGTTTTTGTTGGAAAGACACTTGATTTTCCTACAAGAACACAGTATACTTTTGACCATTGTCATCCAAAAAAGGCGCTTCGCGTCTTTCTACTACACGATAGAAACGAGTTACCATGCTGTACCAAAGCACCCGAAACGAAGAGCTGCTGCTTTGCGGCGCCGAGGCCATTCTTGAGGGTCTTGCCGAAGACGGAGGACTGTTTGTCCCCCAAGGCGCCAAGGTTCCCTCTCTTGATTATACGAAGCTGATCCGCCTCTCCTCCCTGGAGATCGCGGCCCATATCCTTCACGCACTGCTGCCTGAGTTCTCGCTTGAGGAGACACTCTCGCTTGCACACGCTGCCTATGATGGTAAGTTTACCGCGGAAGATCTGACGCCCGTCGTCAAGGTCGGAAGCGATTATGTTCTCGAACTCTTTCACGGTCCGACGAGCGCTTTTAAGGACGTTGCGCTCTGCATGCTCCCGCAGCTCATCCGCGCTTCCCTTAAAAAGCTCGGTGTCAGCGATAAGATCCTGATCCTGACCGCCACCTCCGGCGATACCGGCAAGGCCGCGCTCGAAGGTTTCAAAGATGTCGAAGGAACCGGCATCATCGTCTACTACCCTGACGGAGGCGTCAGCGCGGTTCAGAAAGCCCAGATGGCAACGCAGGAAGGAAACAATGTTTCCGTAATCGCGGTCAAAGGGAACTTTGATGACTGCCAGAGCGGTGTGAAATCGATCTTTGCCAAAGCCGAAGCGGATCATCTCACAGAGGGCAAAGGCGTTCGCCTCTCCTCCGCCAACTCGATCAACATCGGCCGCTTGATCCCGCAGATCGTCTACTATTATAAAGCCTATGGCAAGGTTGTGGAAGACGGTGGCATTCAAATCGGCGAGCCGCTCGATTATTCGGTTCCGACCGGAAACTTCGGCGACATTTTTGCCGGATACCTCGCAAAAGCGATGGGACTGCCCGTCGGGCGCCTCATCTGCGCTTCCAACCAGAACAATGTACTGACCGATTTCTTCCGAACCGGCACCTACGACCGCAACCGTCCGTTCTACAAAACGATCTCGCCCTCGATGGACATCCTTGTCTCGAGTAACCTTGAGCGCCTGCTCTATTTTGTCACCAAGGATGCCGGCGCGGTTCGTGCGATGATGGCCTCGCTTGCCGGCAGCGGAAGCTACACCGTTCCCGCCGCACAGATGGACCTCATTCGGGAAACGTTCTCCGCGGACTTCACGACGGATGAGGAAGCAACGAAGTCCATCGGCGAGCTCTGGAAGCGTGAGCATTACCTGATGGATCCGCACACCGCAGCCGCCTACACCGCGGCTCGCCGATTCCACGAGCAAGGAAGCCATCGCCCGATCGTGGTCCTTTCGACCGCTTCGGTTTACAAATTCCCGTCCGCTGTTCTTACCGCGATCGGCGGCAC
>ONYR01000247.1 GCA_900322165.1 uncultured Eubacteriales bacterium | reverse complement strand
TGATGGTAGTGCCCGGTTCGATGGACGCCAAGGCCTGTGAAAAGATGACGCGGGAGGAGATCATGAACCGTGCCATCGAGTGCTTCAAGCTGGCGGTCGAATGCGGACGCGAGCGAGGGATCGAGATTCTCTTCGAAGACACTCCGCAGGCGCATAAGCTGCTGTCTTCCGCAGCGGATTGCCGTAAGGTGCTTGACGCAGTTCCCGGACTTGGGTTTGTGTTTGACACCGCGAACTTCCTTGTCTCGGAGCCGGAGATGGATCTTCTTTCGGACTATGAGCTTTTGAAGGACAGGATCCGCCGTGTCCATCTGAAGGATGTGGTTCGCGGCAATTTTGAACATGGGGAGGGCTGCGAAAACGGCGAGAGCATCCGCTGCGTCACGACCGGCTCGGGCATCGTTCCGCTGCGGCCTTTACTGCAGCGCATGAAAGCCGATGGATACGATGGCGTGCTTTGCGTGGAATATGCAGCGAACGGCGTGAGCGGCTCGGACCATGTTCGCTATCTGTCTACGTACGTGAAAAACATCCATGCCTACCTTGAGAACAAGGAGATCCATCCTCCTTACACGACGATTCCCGGCATCGATAAGCCGGTATCGCGCCTTTTATTCGGAACCGCGATTCGGCCGATGCTGATGGGACAAAACGTCGATGCACTGCTTGATGCGGCCATGGCGCTTGGCATGAACACGTTTGACTGTGCCAGAGGCTACGGACTGGCAGAGAAAAGTCTGGGACAGTGGATCCAAAAACGCAATAACCGTGAGCGGGTCGTTATCCTGAGCAAGTGCGGCAACGTCAACATGAGGGGCGAGGTCTGCGTCAACCGCAAAGTGATTCTTTCTGAGCTTGATAAGAGCCTGAAAACGCTGGGTACGGATTATATCGATATCTACCTGCTGCACCGTGACGATCCGAAAACACCGATCTCCGAATTCATGGAGACACTGAATGAGTGTAAGAAGGCGGGGAAGATCCGTGTATTCGGCGTTTCCAACTGGACGCATGAGAGGATCGCGGAAGCTAATCGGTATGCTGCGGAACATGATCTCGAAGGTTTTACCGTTTCAAGCCCGAACTACGGCCTCGCCAGACAGGTGAGAGATCCGTGGGGCGGCGAATGTGTCACGGTTTCCGGACCGGAACATGCTCAGGCACGGGAGTGGTACACGGACAATCAAATGCCGGTCATTGCCTACTCCAGTCTTGCGCGCGGCTTTTTCAGCGGAAAGTTCAAGGCATTCGACTTTGAAGGCGCGAAAAAGGTGCTTGACGGTGCAGGACAGAAGGGCTACCTCTGCGAAGAAAACATGCGGCGGCTTCGGAATGCGGAGGAGATGGCTGAGACATATCAGACGAGCGTTGCAGATATTGCACTTCGGTATGTCTTTGGCAGCAGCATGAATACATTTGCGGTCATGAGTACAACCAATCCGAAACGTCTGCCGGGCAATATAAAGGCAGCGAACCTTCCGCTGAATGAGGAAGAGATCGCTTTTTTGGAGAATGACAGCGAATAATGCCAAAAGATCCGAGCGCAGACAGCTGTCAAAGAATAGCATGAATCAAGTCAGGCCTCAGCCATCGATGGACACAAGGACATCGATGGCTGAGGCCTTTTTCATTCATTGGACACTCTCAGCTCAGAGGCTCAAACTGGCCTGCTTCGATCGGGATGAGTGTCGGCTGGAAAACGAGTTTTCTGACGGTTTGACTGCCATCGATCGTTTCAATCAGGGAGCGAGCGGCTTCGTACCCGGCTTCGTAGTAGGGAAACGTGTAGGACAGACTGCGATCATACCAGGCCACCGTCTCGTTTTCCGGGTGCAGAACATGGTGAAGATAGAGCTGCGGTGCGAGAAGCGTATGCGCATTTTCGAACGTATCAATGATGCCGGTGCTTGGCGAAGAAGAGGCCAGGGCTGAGCGGTAGATCTCAAGCAGTTTCCCGGAAAGCTGCGAAGAGAGCGCGGAGGACGAATGGAAATCCGTGGTGAGGTATTCACTGAGATCGGCGTCGGGAGCCTCATACTCAATGATGCGGATGTTTCGATCGTCCGCTTCGCTGAGAAGGGCGCGAAATCCCTG
>ONYR01000104.1 GCA_900322165.1 uncultured Eubacteriales bacterium | reverse complement strand
CAAAGCGCTCGATCCAGCGGGGATTGACCGTTGCAAGATCGTCTTCCGTCAGCTTGTTCTCATCAACCAGACGCTGAAGCTCTTTTTTCCGCTCGTTCGGATCCGCGAGCTTTTCCATCTGACAATAGGCCATGATATTGTGGAACGCAGTACCCCTGCGGGCTCCGGAGGTCACGCCTCCTCCCGCAAAGTAAGCCGATGCGGCCGGATCATCCTCCGCATCCTTCAGCTTATCCTGTACATCTTCCATCCGGGCATGTTTCACTTCAGAAACGGACAGCTTGCCGGGAACACTGCTTTTCCAGAGATACGGATAAACATAGCGAAGCTTTCTGAGAACCTTCTGGCGCTCCTCCTCAGAGCCGCTCCACACCGGCATCTCCGGTATCGGACGGTCCGGTGTAATATAGACCGTATCATCCTCTGCCGCCTGGATCTCCTCAATCATGCGGAAGATCGACGGATGCGGCTTATGATCAAGAATATCCAAGATCCAATCGAGACAGCTTTTCGCTCCGAGAATGTCCTCTGCGTTCATCACATACGCATCGTCCAACGTCGTTTCCGCCGGTTGGCTCTTGGGCGTATCCTTGAGCGAACCGATCAGGAACAGTCTTTCCTCCGCACGCGTCATCGCCACGTAAAGAAGACGGATCTCCTCAGCGATGGTCTCTTCCTTGGACTTCTGATTGATATAGGTTTTGCGAACCGGGGGAAACTTGACCGGATGCTCCGGATCATACATTTCCGCACCGATTCCGTAGCGATCATGCAGTACGATGGACGAGCGCTGGTCCATCATGTTCCACTGCTTTTCCAGCCCGGCTACGATGACAACCGGAAACTCCAGTCCCTTGCTCTTGTGGATCGTCATGATACGGACACGGTTCTGACTGCCGGAGACCGCGCCGCTTTCTTTCTCGATCGTTCGGTCATGATCCATCTGATCGATATAGCGCAGGAATTGATACAGCCCGCTGTAGATACCTTCCTCAAACGCGATGCTTTTCTCCAGCAGCAGATCAAGATTCGCCCGCCGAATCGCTCCCTCCGGCATCGAGGACGCATAAAGATAATATCCGGTTTTCTGATAGATCTTCCAAAGCAAATCGTGGATCGTGATCCGAACGGACTGATCGCGGAAATAGGCAAGCAGCTTAGCAAATGCATCTACCTTGCGGTAGGTTTCATTCTCGCTGCCTTTCTCAAGGTAAGCGAGCATCGCTCCATAGAAATCGCCTTCCCGCTGCGCGAGCCGAATTCGCCCGAGATCATCATCGGTCAATTGTCCGATCGGACTCCGAAGCGCTCCCATCAGCGGGATGTCCTGGCGCGGATTATCAATTACGCGCAGGAAATCCAAGATCGTTCGAATCTCGACCGTGTCATAAAAGCTTTCGGTTGTTTCAGAAAAAGCAGGAATCCCGGCCTGCCGCAGCGCTTCATAGATGCGTCCGGAATATGGAGAATTGGTGCGTAACAGTACCGCTATATTCGAATACTGATAGTCTCCAGATTCTGTGAGTTCTTTGACAAGAGAGACGACTTTTTCAGCTTCTGCGTTCTTGAGGTCTTCAGGCGACCCGCCAGTCTCAAGATACAACACACAATTCGGCATGCTCTCCGGACCGGGTACATATCCGTCCTGCGTCTTTCCGTGATAGAGCATTTCGCCTTCTCCGTAAGGAAGCCCACCGACCTGCTCGGTCATCAACGACGAGAAGATCACGTTGACCGCATCCACGATACCCTGATCCGATCGATAATTGGCATTTAGTTTAAGCAAACGGGTATCGGGAATCGTTCCGTAATCCTTATACTTATCTTTGAACAATCCCGGATCTGCAAGACGAAAACGATAAATGCATTGCTTTACGTCTCCGACCATAAAGACATTCGTATTTTGACCGGCTTCGTTCTTGCGAGCAATACGGTCAATAATCGTTTCCTGAATGCGATTGCAGTCCTGATATTCGTCAATGAAAATATAGCGATACTTTTCTCTGATCGCTGATGCAATTGCAGGATCGGAAAGAATCGACAAAGAACCGTGTTCAAAATCCGAAAAATCAACTATATTCTTTTCGTTCTTTGCAATACGGTAGGCTTTGTCAAACGCGAGCAAAACCTGTTTCATGCCGTTCATCGCCGGCAACAGATAACGGCGAATCTGTTCTTTGCGCTCGTCATCCGGATAGTACGATACCGCGGCCGCAAGGGCTTTCTTAAGAGATTCATACGACCCAACCATGCGTTTGAGTGTCTCATCCGCCTCACCGCTGAGCTTATAGTCATTGGTGGGAAAACTTGAGGTCAACAGCAGTTTTGCCGCCACGACAGGCTCATTTTCTGCATCAACGGCCGCTAGAATGCTTGACAGTTGATCAATAATACTCTTGGCCTTTGCTGCTTTTTTCGTATTCCCTTCTTGCTCGAGCTTTCGTGCGGTCTCGCGGTAACGTTCTGTGACCTTCACGATCCGTTTCCGATAAGCCTTCAGCGCCTCTGCGATCTCCTCGTTCGTCACAGCAAGAAGCCCTGTTTCAGAAAGATCGTCCGGATCGAGGCTGCGGATCGAGTGATCCAGCCATTCTAAAGGATTCGGATCGCTCATCATATAGTTGTAGATCGAAAGCAGCAGTTCCTCGAGCTTAGTGTCCTGGCGCTTCCCGCCGTAGCATTTTACAAAGGTCAGGAAATCCTCCTCCGTCCCTTCATCCAAAGCCCGCGTATAAAAGTCTTCCAGAACCTGGCGGATCGTATCCGCCCTCAGAAGCGCGATCTCCGTGTCATCGGCAACACGAAAACCCGGATCGACACCGTCGATTCGGGTAATGTAATCTTTTACGATTTGAAGACTGAACGCGTGATTGGTCATGATCGAGGCAAGCGGAACCATCCGCAGCTCTCTGGCGAGGCGGCTGTTTTCCGGGTCTTTCTCGAGCAGTTCCGAAAGCCGCTGCTCGATTTTTTCCTTCATCGAAGCTGCCGCTGCGTTGGTAAATGTCACCACCAGCAGCTCATCCAGAGAAACATCGAGCTCCGGATCCTGAATCATCTCCAGGATCCGCTGCACCATAACCGTTGTCTTGCCGGAGCCGGCCGCGGCCGAAACCAGCAGATTCCCACTGCGATGATCGATAACCGCTCGTTGATCGGCGGAAAACTCTACAGCCATCAGGCCTCCTCCCCTTCAGGGGCATCCTCCGTCAGATCGGGTGTAAGAGCCTCTTCCAGGCGTTTTTCTTTTAATTCATTCAGTGCGGCAATAAATGTTTCGAGGCTGTCGAAATCGCGGTAAACCGAAGCAAAGCGCACGTATGCAACCTCGTCGATCTTCCACAGTCCGAGCAGTACCAGTTCACCGATCTCGGTCGTGGAGATCTCTTTCTGAGGTGAATTGATCGCTTTGCCTTCGATCTCATCCGCCAGTCGGTTGATCGACTCCATCGAAACCTTTCGCTTCTGGCAGGCGCGCAGAATGCGTTCGATCAGTTTCTGACGGTCGAATTCCTGACGGCTGCCGTCTTTCTTGATGACGATGATCGGCATGGTTTCGATCTTTTCATAGGTCGTAAACCGCTTGCCGCATTTTTCACAGACACGTCTTCTCCGGATGCTGAGTCCGTCTTCAGAAGAACGGGAATCGATGACTCTCGTATCTTCCGCCCCGCAATAAGGACACTTCATTGATTGCTCCTCTCTGTCTCTGTTTTTCTCTATATTTATCGCAAGGAAGGCTTTATGTCAAGTCTCCCTTAAGCTCCTGCACCTGATGATGTTCGGCAACGGCATCAAGCTCTGAACCAAAATGCCGTATACTGTCGATCTCATCATTTTTGACCATGCGCAGTAAGGTTTCCTGCGCTTCCTTCATCGCGATCCTCTCACTGTTTTCGTAGATGTTCTGAATATTGTTCATCACATCATCGACCAGTTTCGCCTTGGTCTGGAATTTGCCCTGCGCATCGACGATCTCACTGCGGATGACCGACATTTCCTGGTCCATGGCATAGGCCGCTTCCGCAGCACTCTTCAGCCGGATCGTGACATCGCTCGGCAAAATGCCGCGGTATTTGTAGGAAAGCGAGTGCTCGATCGTGGACCAGAAATTCATGCCAAGCGTGCGGATCTGGATCTCCGCCCGCACTTCCTTCTGACCGAGCACAGTATAGACCGGATACAGCACGATCATATGGTAGCTGCGGTAGCCGCTTTCCTTGCTGTGTGCAATGTAGTTCGTCTCTTCCAGCACCGTCATGTCTTTACGGTTGCGGATCAGATCGACCACGGTGTCGATATCCTCAACAAACTGGCAGATGATGCGGACCCCGGCAATGTCTGACATGCGGTTCTCAAGCTCATCAAACGCGATGTCATTCTTGGCCATCTTCTCAAGGATACTGCTGATGGCCTTCACGCGTCCCGTCACCTGTTCGACCGGAGAGTAAAGGCCAAGCTGCCGGTACTCCATGATAATGTTGTCGAACTTGACGGTCATCTCTTCGACCGCCTGACTGTACGGAAGTAAAAAGCTTCTCCAGTCCTGTATCTCCAAGCTGCTCACCCTTCCTTCTGAAATTCTGTGTCTTCCTCCCACGAGGACTGATCCAACGCAGCCGCGACCGCCATCTCATCGCAGCGGTTGTTTTCTTCGTTCAGCGCATGCCCCTTCACCCAGTGGAAGCTGATCTCGTGGGGAGCCATCGCGCTCTCAAGCCGCTGCCAGAGGTCCACGTTTTTGGCCTTTTCCTTGCGCTTGGCATCCTTATACCAGCCAAAGCGCTTCCACTTCTCCAGCCATCCCTTTTCAAAGGCGTTGATGACATACTGTGAATCGGAATACAGATCGATCCGGCACGGTGTTTTCAGCGCTTCCAGCGCGGCCACAAGCGCGTAGATCTCCATTCGGTTGTTCGTCGTTAAGCGAAATCCGCCGCTCTTTTCAAGCCGATGCATTTCCCCGTTTTTATCTTCATAGAGCAGCACGCAGCCAAAGCCGCCCGGTCCCGGGTTGCCTCGGCACGCCCCGTCTGTATAGATCGTTACATGTTTCATAGTTTATGGTAATTTCCGAGAACACGCCAGGTCAGGCAGTGTTCTCTGGCTCCCTGCAATGCTTTTTTAACGGAAGGATCCTCCAGATTCCCTTCGATATCGACAAAGAACGCGTACTCCCAGATCTTCCCCTTGATCGGTCTTGAATCGATCCGAAGCAGATTGAGTTTCTCACGAGAGAACTCTTCAAGGATTCCATAAAGACTTCCCGGACGGTGCTCCAGCGTAAAGTAAAGACTGATCTGATCCGCTTTCGGATCGGATTCCATGTTCGGCGCAATCAGCGCGAACCGGGTATAGTTTTCGCGGTAATCCTGAATCGAATCCGCCAAAATCGTGAGTCCGTACAGCTTCGCGCTGCGTTCGCCCGCGATGCAGGCTTTCTCACGGCTCCCCGCCTCTGCGACCATTTTGGCGCTGCGAGACGTGTTGAAATAAGGGATGAGCCGCCAGTCCGGATGGTTCTCGAGGTAAGCGGAAGACTGCGCAAACCCCTGCGGATGCGAATAGACTTCCTTGATCTCCTCGATCTGAACACCCGGAAGGGCCATCAGATTCTGCTTCACTTCGACCATGCACTCGCGCACAATGTAGAACCGGTAGTGTCCCAGCAGATCATACACGTCATCGATGATGCCGGTCAACGAATTCTCAAGAGGCACGATGCCGTAGCGGATCTCTCCGCTCTTTACCGCTTCAAAGATCTCGGAAAAGGTCTGATAATTTTTCCCGGGAGTATCTTCTCCGAACATCCGGATAAACGCTTCGTGCGTAAACGATCCGGGCACCCCGTAATATCCGATGTATCCGGGTTTCGTAATGAGACGCTTCTGTTCCTCCTTGGAAAGGTCCATCAAGGTCTGGTAAAAAGTTTTGAGCGCTTCAAGAAAGTCCTCATCCTTGTTCGGAAAGGCCCGCATCCTCTTTTCCAGCACCTGTTTTTCGCGCTCCGGATCAAACAAAGGCTTGCCGGTCTCCTGCTTGTAGGCTGCAACCTCTTT
>ONYR01000037.1 GCA_900322165.1 uncultured Eubacteriales bacterium | reverse complement strand
GTCTACGGGGAAGAGGTGCTCTGCGAGGTCCCGGATGTGATCGGCGCGGTGACAAAGGACGGCGTGGCGGAGATCGTTTTGAAGGATACCAAGGCCGGGCTTGAGAGAAGGGAAGACAGCCTTGACGCATTTAAAGTGACGGTGATGCGCAAGGAGATCACCGACTTTGAAGTCACTGTCGAAGGAAACCGAATCAAGATCGGCAGCGAAAAGATCAAGCCGGGCAGCCGGATCCGCATCGAGTACGGACAGAAGGATTACTTTACGGTCAGTCTGTTTGACTCGGAAGGCATTCCGGTCAGACCCTTCGCGATCGAGCTGTAAAAAGATAAAAGAAGGTAAGAGAGGATAAGTAAGATGGGCGGAATTTTTCGTTATGACGGGCCTTTGATGAAGATGCTGAGTCGCATCGCCAATCTGATGCTGCTGAGTGTCTACTGGGCGCTTTGCTGCGTTCCGATCGTGACGATCATTCCGTCCTGCTGTGCTTTATATCATGCGGTAGCAAAGGTCGTGAGAGGCGACGGTCACGGCGTGACAAGGGACTTTTTCATGGCCTTTAAGTCCGAAATCAAGCAGGGCCTGATCCTTTCCCTGATCGTGCTTGCCTCGGGAGCGGTGCTGTTTTTTACGCTCAGCTTTGGCTATCAGATGCGTGCCTATGGCTGGGGACTGGCTTATCTGATGATCGGGATCCTGATCCTGGTGTTCTGGATCTCGACGGTGATCTTTGTTGCGCCGGTGCTGTCCCGGTTTAAGGGCAATATCGGGCTGCTGCTGCGGCTGGCTCTGTATTTTTCGATGGAGAATCCACTGAAGACATTTCTGATGGCCGTGCTGCTCGTGGTGATGGCGGTGGTGGCATATTTCTACGTCCCGCTGATGATCCTGCTGCCGGGGCTGTATGTCGATCTGATCGCCGGCATGATGGAAAAAAGCTTTGACCGCTTTACGGCTACTCATGGAAAGAAGGCGGAGGAGACCGAGGGCGAGACGGACGCGGCTAAAGAAGCTGAGAGCGAAGATCAGGAGACGAGCGAGGCGGAAACGGAGGAAGAGACCGTGGAGGGCGATGCGCTGCTTCTGGACGCGGCGATGCAGGAGGAAAAGGAGGAGAGCCATGACTGAACTCGACGTTCGGGATCTTGTCAAGATTTATCCTTTTACGAAGCCGGGCCTCTTTGATAAGCGCGGAAAGGCCGCACTGAAAAAGCAGATGGAAAGCCCTTATACCACGAATGAGGGCGTGATCGCGGTGCAGCAGCTGAGCTTTACCGCGGATCATGGGGACTTCGTCGTGATTCTCGGACCGTCCGGCTGCGGCAAATCGACCCTGCTTCGCATGATCGCAGGGTTAACGAACTGCGACCTGGGAAGAGTCTACCTTGACGGAAAAGATATCACGGACCTGCGCCCGGAAGAGCGCGATCTTTCAATGATCTTCCAGAACTATTCACTGTATCCTCATCTGAGTGTGTTCGACAATATCGCATTTACCTTGAAGAATCAGCACATGCCCAGACAGGAGATCGAGGTCAAAGTCAAGAAGGTTGCGGAAGCGCTCTCACTGAGTGATAAGCTCGATCGACGGATCTCCGAGCTCTCCGGCGGCGAGCAGCAGCGCGTGGCGATCGGCCGCGCGATCATCCGCGAGCCGAAGCTGTTTTTGATGGATGAGCCGTTCAGCAACCTCGACATTTCGCTCAGACGGCAGATGCGGAAGGTCATTACCGAGCTGCATGAGCGCCTCGGTACGACGTTTCTCTATGTCACTCATGACCAGACCGAAGCGATGGCGATGGCGGACAAGGTACTGCTGATGCGGCACGGCATGATCGAGCAGGCGGGAACGCCGAGAGAGCTTTATCATCATCCGGCCAATCTCTATGTTGCGACCTTCATCGGCGCCCCGTCCATGAATCTTGATCGCAGTGCGCAGGCGGAGAAAACGAAGAACGGATGGAAGCTTCAGGCTTTTGGAAAAGAGTACCTTCTTCCGGCGGAGCGGATCACCCGTATTTCATCCGAAAAGGCGGCCGCCTCCGGACAGGATATCCCGGTCATTGCCGGCATTCGTCCGGCGCACGTTGGGCTTTCTCTGACAAAGGCGCTGCCGGGAGGAAGTGATGTTCCGGGCGAAGTGATTCGCGTGGAGCATCTCGGCAGTGAAATGCATATTACGATGCGGCTTCGCGATGAGGAGCGCAGCGAGGTGACAGCTGCGATTCCGTCCGCTGTGGGAAGCCGGTACATGAAGGGACTCGAGGTTTCCGTATCGATTCCCGGTGACAAACTGCATCTGTTTGATCCGGAAACCGAAGAAAACCTTGCCTGATGGTGCGCTGGGTAAGCGTTTCAAAAAGAATTAAAGTTTTTTTGTTGAGTATTTGTTTAATCTGTGATAAAATATTATGACATTCTGTATATTGGGGTAAACAGCGGACATGTTTTCGCTGTTTATCCTGTTATTTGTGCGGTTAAGGAGTATCCATGACATTATCGATTCGGCTTGAAGCTATTTTGTCCATGCTTGAGAAGACAGACTGCCTGGCTGACATCGGATGTGACCATGGATTTCTCCCGATCGAAGCACTGAGGCGGGGACTTTGTGCCCGCGCGATCGCCTGTGATCTGAGAGAAGGACCGCTCGAGCGCGCAAGGGAACATGTGCAGGAAGCAGGGCTGGAAGAGAGGATCGATCTGAGGATCTCGAACGGTCTTTCCGCGCTAAAAAAAGGCGAGGCAAGCACCGTGGTGATCGCCGGCATGGGCGGAGACCTCATCGCGGAGATCCTTGCAAAAGCCTGCACGGAGTCAGACGTGCTTGCAAACGTGGATCAGCTGATCCTGCAGCCGCAGTCGGAGATGGCGAAGGTGCGCAGGGCGCTTTCCATGATCGGATTTCACTCCGTCAAGGAAAGGATCGTAACAGACCGCGAGAAGGTGTACTGGATCTGGCGCTGTGTTCCGGGTGAGGAAGCCTTTGAGGCGGACTGGCAGTGGGAATACGGCTTGTATCTTGCTAAAACCAAGGATCCGAGCTGGAGAGAGTATCTGGCAAAGAAGCGGAGAGTGAAAGAGGCGCTTTTGGAGAAGCTTTCGGACAATTCATCCGAAGCGGCCCGAAAACGCGGGAGCGAGCTTGAAAGAGAGATCGCAGCGATAACGGAGGCATTGACCTATGGAAATGACGGTTCGGAAGATCGCTGATTTTATGGAGCAATGGGCGCCGCTAAGCTATGCGGAGAGCTATGACAATCCCGGACTGATCGTGGGACGGGAGGATGCGGCAGTTTCAGGGGTCATGCTGAGCGTGGACGCCTCGGAGTCTGTCATTCGGCAGGCGATCGAAAAGAAAGCAGATCTGCTTTTGGCTCACCATCCGCTGATCTTTCATCCGCTGCGCAAGGTATCGGATCAGGACCTGATCGGGAAGCGGGTGCTTTTGCTCGCGGAAAGCAGGATCGCGCTGTATGCGGCGCATACGAATCTGGATTCCGCGCCCGGGGGAAACATTGACCGAGCGGCAGCACTGCTTGGTCTTACGAATGTCCGCGCTGTGGGCGCGGAGGGCGAGATCCCCTGCCTTCGGATCGGACAGCTGGAGAAGGGCATGACGCTCAAGGAGCTGGCTGATCATACGGCGGAGGTTTTCTCGCTGGATGGGGTGCGTGTGATCGGAGATCCTGCGCGCCAGGTAGCGAAGGTCGCGCTCGTCACCGGCAGCGGCATGGATTTTGCCGATCTAGCCGCTGATATGGGGGCGGACGTTCTGCTGACCGGAGATATTACGTACCATAAGGCGGATGAGGCGCTTTCCAAGGGCCTTTCGCTGATCGATGCGACACATTTCGGAACCGACCGTCTGTCGCTTACATGGATTCGGGATGAACTGTCTGCCTTTTTCAGCAAGGAGAAGGCGGACGTTGAGATATGGATCGCAGAAGAGGAGGATCCGCTTCGCCCGCTGGGGGCTGTGCGAAGCGAGGAATCCAAGCTAGGAAGAAAAGGAGGACAGTGACTGGTGAAACCGATTTTCAGAACCTCGATCGAAGAGGAAAAGCAGACACTGACTGAGGTACAGGACGTTATTCAGAAGCAGATGACGGACCGCCTGAAGGATCTGGGAATGATGCGGCAGGAGATCATTGACAACCGCAAATTCAATTTTGAGGAGATCCCTCCGAAACAGCAGTTCATGATGAATCAGCATGATCAGGTGCGGGAAGCTTACTACACCGAAACCTACAAGCGCATCATGGAACTGAGCCGGATGTACTATTCTCCGTACTTCGGAATGATCGACTACGAAGATCACAACCTCGACGAGGAAGAGTGCTGCTACTATATCGGAAAGCGTTCCCTTTCCGAGGACGGTGAGCCGATCGTGCTTGACTGGCGTACCCCGGCGGCTTCGCTCTTCTATCAGCAGCGCCTGGGCGAGATGACCTTCAAGGCCCCGTCCGGTGAGCGCTCGGTCGATCTGATGCATCGCCGTCAGTACATCATCAAGAATGGTGATTTCAAGGGCATGTTCGATTCCGAGATCGACATCAAGGACGATATCCTGCAGCTGGTGCTGTCCGGATCGAGCGGAACGCGTCTGAAGGAAGTCATTGCCACGATCCAGAAGGAGCAGGATGACATCATCCGTGAACCACTGGAGTCGAACGTCATCCTGAACGGTGTCGCCGGCTGTGGCAAGACCACGATCGTGCTGCACCGCATTGCGTATCTGCTGTTTAACTACCGCGAGAAGCTGAACAACAATGTCCTCATCATCGGACCGAACCAGCTGTTCATGGAATACATCTCCAACGTCCTTCCGGATCTGGGAGAGACGGACAACTCGTTCCAGTTTACGATCAAAGAGCTTGCAACGCGCCTGGTAAGGCCGAAGCGCAAGACCATGAAGACACGCGACTACTACGAAGCGATGCTGACCGGCCGCGATAAGAAGTTCCTGCGTGAAGCGCAGTATAAGTCTTCGCTGATGTTCAAGAACGACCTTGACAAAGCGTTTAAGGACTATGAGGAGCGTCAGCGCGCTACGGAAGATCTGATCTTCCAGAATCAGGTCGTCATGAGCGCGGAGGAGCGCAATCAGATGTTCTTCAAGACGCAGCAGCGTCTGCCGTACCTGAGACGGTGCGAAAAGATCAAGCGCACCATCCGTGCGCGCGTGCGCGACATTCGTACCGATACGCTTCGCCGTCTGAGAGCGATGTACCGCTTCAAGATCCAGGAAGCCAAGAAGAAGGGCGATTATTTCCTGGCCAACGAGCTTCAGATGGAGCAGGTGGACACGATCCACAAGTACTTCATCGAAGTCTACGAGTTCACCCGTTCAATCCGTAACCTCTACGAAACCCCGGAGGTCGAAAGCTGGTACGCGGAGGCGATCCACGCGCCGGAAGAGAAGATCTGGACGGAGGACGATCTTGTCGGTCTGCTGTACGTGAAGACTAAGCTCGAAGGAAAGGGCTGCTATCCGATCCGTCACCTTGTCATCGATGAAGCGCAGGATGTTTCCATGTTCGGCTTCTATGTGCTTCGCCAGGTGACCGGTGCCGAAAGCTATACGGTCGTCGGTGACGTGCGCCAGAAGATCAAGGGCAACGCGCATAACAGCATGATGGACAACTGGGAGAAGGTGCTTTCGCCTCAGGAGCGCGAGATGGTGCATTATTACAATCTCGACCTGAGCTATCGTTCCACCAAGGAGATCATCGAATACGCCAAGAGCCTGCTGAAAGAGCAGCGCCATTTCCGCGCGGTCGACCGCAGCGGTGAGCCGGTTCGTCATCTGGAGTTCAACAATCCGCTTGAGCTCGGTGAGATGATCGCGCAGGAGGCTAAGCTGATGGAGGGCAAGGGACTTGAGCATATCGCGATCCTCTGCCAGACGATCGCGGAGGCACGGATCCTGAGCCAGCTGATTCAGGGAAAGGTCGATGCGCAGCTTGTCGCAACGGAGAAAGACCCGACCGACTCCAAACTCCTGATCATGCCGGTCTACTTTGCGAAGGGACTCGAATTCGATGGGGTTATTGCGGTCGAGGCTTCGAAGCCGAAGGAGGACGGACTGCTGTCCTACATCCTCTGCACGCGTGCGCTGCATTGCCTCTCGCACATTACCGCCGGTCCCCTGATCCCGTAAAGGACGCTGCCGATGAAAAGAAAGATCAAATGGATTATAGAAACCCTGCTGGCCGTGTTTTTCGCAACAGGCATCGCATTTTGCTTGCTTCGCCCCTCGTATGTGAAGGAAGCCGCTGCGATTCTGTTTCAGAATGAACTGACGGTTCCGAACATCTCAAGGCAGAATGGCATCGACAATCCCGGACAGGGACCAAGAGAGAGACGGAAAGAGCAGGAGGAAGGCAAGCCCGGGGAGCAAAACCGGCAGCCGGATCAGCAGCCTGAAAAGGATAAGCCTGAAGATTCCGGCGAGGGTGAAAGCAGCCGGCGGCAGCCTAAAGAACAAGAAGACAAAACCATCAACGTCAAAGAGGATCGGCAAGGCGCCGATCTTCTTTTGTTTTGATTAAGAATATTCGATCATTCCATGAATTCTGTGTCATATAAGCGCATAAAAGTTGTCTTTGTGGTAGAATAGTATCGACCGATGATTGAATAGCAGTCATACACATATACAGATGGAGGAATCATGAAAATGAACACAAAACGGGCACCTTTTCTGGCAGTCTTGATGATCTGCGTACTGGCGTTATCCGGCTGTTCTCAAAAGCAGGCCGCTGACGGGGAAGGCGTGTACGTCACGAGTGTCGCAGAGATGATGGGCATCGGCGGCGGAGAGATGGGCGTTTTCCAGCGCTACGCCGGCGTGGTTGAAGCGCAGCAGACGATCAAGATCAACCTTGAATCCGGCCGCACAGTCAAAGAGCGCTATGTTGAAATCGATGATGAGGTCAAGGCGGGCGATCCGATCTTCCTTTACGACAGCGATGATCTGAAGCTGTCGCTCGAGCAGAAGAACCTGGAGCTTGAGCGGATCATCAATTCGATCGAAACGCAGAAGGGCCAGATCGCGGAGCTGGAAAAACAGGCGAAGGGAACGAGCGGGGATACGCTGCTGCAGTATACGCTTCAGATCCAGCAGGCGACTGCCGACCTGAAACAGTCTGAATACGAAAAACAGGTGAAGGAGCAGGAGATCGTCAATACGCAGAAGCAGATCGATGAATCGATCGTGGTCGCACCGATCGACGGAATCGTGCTGACGATCAACGAAAACACGAGCTCCTCAGGCGGCGATTACTACGGCGGCGGAATGACCGACAACTCCTACATGACGATCATCAAGGCCGGCAGCTACCGCATCAAGGGAACCGTCAACGAGCAGAACGTTTATCAGCTGATGGTCGGAACCCCGGTGACGATCCGTTCGCGTGTCGATAACAGTGTTGTCTGGACCGGCTACATTGAGGAGATCGATACCAACAACACCGTCAGCGATCAGAACAACAACTATTACGGCGGCTATATGGATCCGATGACGCAGTCTTCGAAATATCCGTTCTATGTGGCGCTGGATTCCTTCGACGGTCTGATGATGGGTCAGCACGTCTATATTGAGATCTCCGGCGAGAGCACGATGGGTGCACCGACGCATACCGACGGTGTCTGGGTCTACGAGTTCTACCTTGAGATGGATCCGGAGGATCCGCAGACTGCGTATGTGCTTGCGGAGAAGAACGGCAAGATCGAGAGACGCCAGGTCACGCTCGGTGAGTACGATTCCGAGATGACCATGTACGAGATCACGGACGGCTTGACGCAGGAGGATCGGATCGCGTTCCCGGACGGGATCGTGCAAGAGGGCGATCCCGTGCTGAAGTGAGGTGATAACATGGTTACGCTGAAGAATATCACCAAAAACTATATGCAGGGAAAGCTTGAGGTCCCGGTTCTGAAATCGATCGATCTGACGGTCGAGAACGGCGAATATGTCGCGATCATGGGACCGTCCGGCTCCGGCAAGACAACCCTGATGAACATCATCGGGCTGCTGGACCTGCCGACGGAGGGAACCTATTTCCTTGATGATGAAGATATGTCTCATCTGACCGAGAATCAGCTCTCGGAGGTGCGCAACAAGAAGATCGGATTCGTCTTTCAGCAGTTCAACCTGATGCCGAAGGAGAGCGCGCTTTCCAACGTGGCGCTGCCGCTTGTCTATGCGGGCGTTAAGCGCAAGGAGCGTGAGGAGCGCGCGAGAGTGGCGCTCGAGAAGGTGGGCTTAGGCGATCGTATCGACTTCAAGCCGACGCAGCTTTCCGGCGGTCAGCAGCAGCGCGTAGCGATCGCACGCGCGATGGTCTCCAATCCGAAGGTACTGCTTGCTGATGAGCCGACCGGCGCGCTTGATACAAAAGCCGGCTTTCAGGTCATGGAGCTGTTTCAGCAGCTTCACGATGAAGGAGTGACCATCATCATGATTACGCATGAAGAGGAGATCGCTGAATGCGCAGAGCGGATCGTTTCGCTGCGTGACGGTAAGATCATCGATCTGCGTGCCGGCAAAGGGACGGTTACGGCCCCTGAGGAGGTGGAGTCATGAGTATTTCCCGCAAAACGAAAAAAGTCCTGACAACGGTGCTGGTTTCCGTGCTGTCGGCCGC
>ONYR01000318.1 GCA_900322165.1 uncultured Eubacteriales bacterium | reverse complement strand
CCGGGCACGTCCTTTTCACCACGCTTCTTGGCCTTCTGATAGACGACCATCGGATCTGCGGAAAGCACGCGCGGGTTCGAGGTGATGGTCTCGGTCGCGGTCATGCCGACGTTAGCGGCATTGATGCCCGTCGCCGGCCAGATCCCGTCCTTCGGGTCGATGCTCGGGCAGGAGGTGTAGCGCATCGGATTATCGGGAAGCTCCACTTCCACATGAGAGATCTTGCTCTTGTATTTTTTCGGCTGATCCTTCGGCTCAACCACGATCAGCTTTTTCTCATCAAAATGACCATCATCGGTCCGGGCGATCATCGTGGAATGATCGTTGCTGGCTTCTCTGCCAACAAGAACGGTTGTGCAAGGCATAATGATTCCTCTTTCTTTCTGCAAACTTCTTAAAGCAAAAGCAGTCCGCTGCCCGATTTCATCCGGCCACCAGACTGCTTCGCATGCTTGTTTATCATACACCGATTCCCGCGGAGTTGCAACCTCTCAAGCGTCCATCCCGCTGCAATGGACGTTCACTTCCGCTCGCTCATCCACTCTTCGAATAATGCCGCGTCCTCAAGGATCTCGTTCTTATCCCGCTGGAACACGCCGATCGCCGCCGCGTCATTCTCCTTCAGCTGTGAGAAAACCTCTTCGTACGTTCGCTTGATCAGGCTGCGCTTCTCCTCCTCGCTCCGTCCAAGGAACATCTGCCCTCCGGCGAAAAGCTTGTACGCGATGACCGGCTTTTCCACCTTTTTCAGCGTCTCAAGCATCACCTGCCTGTCCTCAGGATAGAACAGCAAGCCCATCTTGGTTTCTCCGCGAACATAGCTGCCTTCCGCACTCTCCCGCTTCAGGCGCGCATTCTGCAGACACGCAACATAAAAGTCGACGTCCCAGCCCTCAGCCTCGCTCATCTCGATTACATCCGGGCGGTGCGTTCCAAGCCCGACGGGAATGCCCATCTGTCTGTAACGACGGATCATCGCCTGAATCTCAGCGCAGTGTCCGGCCTCAAACAGATTGTCCGTCGTCGTGCCCTGATGGTAGATCCCGATCGGCTCCACCGACATCATCAAGCGCATGCTTTCGTCCTGATCCATCGCCATGTACGGCTGAAAGATGAACTGCATTTTCCCGCCCTCAGCGCGGTATTGCTGCAGCACTTCGATCATCTTCGGCGACGCGAGCGGCAGCATGGTATTGATTCCGGCCTTCTCCATCTCAAACATCGCTTCGAGGATATGCTCGGGCGTGTAATACGCTTTCATTTCTGCGCCGGTCGTGACATCTTCGATATACGAATACCCGTTCATCGGGTTGTCGCCGATGATGAGCCTGGAGATTGGATGTCCGAAAAAATCGACGGTATTCATCGCTGCCACCTCTCCTACCTTTGTAGAATTTTGGAACTCGTCTGTTCTTTTTTGGTTTTCGTACCCTCTTGAAAAAACTATACTGGACATAAGTCATACTGTCAATATTCCCTGACCAGACGGTCAGTGACCGCAAAGTCAGGCATGAAATCAATAAGGAGGCTCTCATGGACGACAAAGTCAAAGAAATGTACGAAAAGATGCGTAAGGCGCGCATTGCGTTCTGCAAGGATTTCGGTGAAGAGATCAACAAGGCGATCCCGATGTACGAGGATCCGACCCGCTACCCGGTTCAGGAGCTCATCGATCTGTTTAAATATCAGTGGAACTTCCGCAAGGAAGGCCTGACCGAGGAGGAAAAGGACGCTTACAAGAAAGAATTTGCCAAGAGACGCGACGCGATCCGTCCGCTCGAGAACGCGCCCGACCGTATCTACCTCTGGCCGGAAGGCAAGATGCCTCAGAACACGGTCTATACCGAAAACCCGGATCATCTCAATGATCATGAGCCCGATTTCAAGCCCTACTACCTTGAACTGCTCGCTCCGGAAGACAAGGAGATCATCGGCGGTATCGTTCTTGTCGCCGGCGGTTCTCACGGTGCAGGCACCATCAACGAGTGCTACGAGGTCGGTCTTGAATTCAACGAGCTTGGCTATCAGTGCTTCATCCTGCAGTGCCGTCCGAACATGTGCCCCTGGAGCCGTCTTGATACCGCGACCGACGCAGCGCGCTGCTTCCGCATGATCCGCGCCAACGCTGAAAAGTACCGCCTCAACCCGGATCACCTGGCGTACGCCGGCTTCTCCAACGGCGGTGTCACCGGTGATTCCTGCATCGAATACTACTCCGACCATCAGACCCCGGCCGACTATTACGAAGGCTACGAAAAGGATGAGCTTGACGCTTTCTACGGTGCTCCGAACGCGTACCTCTGCGTCTACGGCGCGCGTCATCTCGGCACCAAGCTTTCCAAAGAAGACTTCCCCTACCCGCCGACCTTCTTCGCGATCGGCCGCAAGGACTTCGGCTGCATCGCCAACCTCGGCGGTCTCCTGCCCTGGCTGCAGGCCAAGGAAGTCCCGGTCGAGATCCACACCTTCGCCGGTCACCCGCACGGCTACGCCGGTTGGAAGATCATCGACGGCAAAGGCGATTACAACTTCGACCTCTGGATCACCCACGCTGACGTATTCCTCCGCGATCTGTTCGTAGGATATGATCCGCAGCTGTTTGGCTAAGCAACGCAATCTTGCTTCGTCGAGCGACAAAACCCCTACACACCCT
>ONYR01000103.1 GCA_900322165.1 uncultured Eubacteriales bacterium | reverse complement strand
CACGTCATTTTTGACGTATATGAAAAATTTTTTCTACATTCTTTCTACATTTCTCTACAGTTTTATCATTATGCTCCTTTTACCGAATGATCCGCTTCCATAAAGCTTTTCGCAATAACGATTCCGCACAAAAAGGGTATGCATCCGTAAGGACGCATACCCTTTGATTGATGATCCGTTTTTCGCTTGGATAGGTGAATGCTTATTGTTCCTCAGCGCTGATCCGCACCTTCGTACGGTTTTTCGCCTCAGTCCTCGAACACCGCCGCGATCTTCTGGAGATTCTCGATGATCGGGAGGTGCTGCGGGCATACGCCTTCGCACTGTCCGCACTGGAGGCATTCGGAGGCTTTGCCATGGCCGTCGGTGGCCTGAGCGTAAGCCTTCTTGGCACCCTCGAGGTTGCCGAACATCGTATAGTTGTTCATGATGGAGAACAGTCTCGGAATGTTGATCTGCATCGGGCAGCCATCGGTGCAGTAGCGGCAGGCGGTGCAGGGGATGCGCTCCGCGGAGTTGAAGATGTCAACGACTTCCTTGATGGTCTGCTCTTCGAGTTCGCTGAGCGGCTTGACACACTTGAGGGTCTTCATGTTGTCTTCGATCTGCTCGAGGGTGTTCATGCCGGAGAGGACGGTGATGATGCCATCCTTCTCGCCGATGAAGCGCATCGCCCAGGACGGGATCGAGAGATCCGGGTTGACGGCCTTGAATTTTGCTTCGATCTCATCGGACAGTTTCGCGAGGGTGCCGCCCTTGACCGGCTCCATGACGGTGATGTTGACACCGTGCTTGCGTGCGGTCTCATAGCAGAGGCGGGACTGAACGTTGTCGTTCTCCCAGTCCGCATAGTTGAGCTGAAGCTGAACAAATTCGACTTCGGGATGGCGGGTCAGGATCTTGTCAAGGACTTCCGCGGAATCATGGAAGGAGAAGCCGATGTGCTTGATATAGCCCTCTTCCTTCTTCTTGGCAATAAACTCGAAGCCGCCGGTCGCCTCAGCCTTTTCAAAGGAGCTGTTGCTCAGCGCGTGCAGCAGGTAAAAGTCAAAATACTTTGCCTCGGTACGTTCAAGGGAAATGTCGAAGAGCTTCTGATAATCTTCATTGGAATTTACCTTGAACATCGGCATCTTGTCGGCAATCGTAAACTTCTCGCGAGGATAGCGGCGTACGACTGCATCACGGATCGCATGCTCGGAGACTCCGTCACCGTAAACATAAGCGGTATCAAAATAGGTGAAGCCTTCTTCGATAAAACGGTCAACCATCTTGTTGACAAGCTCAAGATCAACCTCTTCCCCTTTCATCGGAAGACGCATGAATCCAAAGCCGAGCTTCTGAACGTCACTGCCAAGTCCTGTTGTCATTTTCGTTTACCTCTTCTTGTTTTTCTTGATATATATCACACAAAGACCGTGAAAGCCACTTTCAGCGGCTTTTGTGTGTAGAAAACTGTATCGCAGCCTCACTGTCTTTCTGTCCCTCGCATGCAGCCACCGCTGCGATCAGACCATGCGGCTGTAAATGTTGGGCTGATCATTTTCGATGACGCGCGCCCCGCAGCATTTGGTGTAGAACTCTCCCGGGCCGGCCGAGCCGATGATCGCATAGCCGTAGCCGTCCTCGCGCATCGCCTCAAGACATTTCAAGAGCAGCGCTGCACCGATGCCCTGTCCGCGCTCGGACTTTGCCACGCCGGTCGGGCCAAAGTAGCCTTTCGCCGTTGCATCGTAGTCTGCAAAGCCGATGACCTTGTGATCCTTCACCGCGATAAAGCAGGTTGTCGGATGATTCGTCAAGGCCGCTCTTGTCTCGCTGACCCAGCCTTCGCCGAATTCACCGCGAATGAAGTCCGCGATCAGATGTTCATTCGGCGAGAGCGCACGGACAAGGCGAACCCCGGACGCTTCCACCTTTCGGTAAAGCTCCGCCGTTTCCGGAAGCTGATACAGATTGACGAGCATGTCAGACATGGCATCACCTCAAATCTTAGAAATCGCAATGGCTTTTGTTTCCGCAAGCCCTGCTCGATAAAAAAATTATACATCAAAAACTGCTTCGTTTTCCATGAAATATGAAAAACATTTTAGAAACTTGCAATTGCGGTGAAACGGGTGTATACTGCCATCCGTCCGTCCACGATATGTGGACGATATACGAACATTTGTCTTTCTGTCGAGGACTTTACATATGACAGCTGCTGAATTCAAAACGCATGCCGCCTCGCATTACCGCGACATCACGCATCTCGCAATGCTTGCCGGCACGAATATGGCCCGCTTCGGCGCGGAAGCCTACCGCATCGAGGATACGACCGTCCGGCTATTGAAGACGACCGGACTCACCTACACGGAGGCTCACGTCTCCGTTACCGGATTGATGATCACGCTCGACGATCCGTCCCTGCCGCAGCCGATCTCGCTTACCAAGCGGATCACGCGCCGCGTCAGCGACCTCTCCCGCATCTCCCGTACCAACGATATCTCCCGCCGCTTCGTTGCCGGTGAGCTGACGATTGAAGAAGCCGAAAAGGCGCTGGAAGCGATCGCGAGCTCCTCGTTCTACTCCAAAGCTGTGCTGATCCTTGCCTATGCGGTCGTGGCCGGTTTTTTCACGTTCATGTTCGGCGGTCATCCTGCCGATGCCGGTGCGGCCTTCCTTGTCGGCCTTTTGACCGGTCTGTTCTCCGAAAGCACGGAAAACCTCGCGCTTCCGGCGTTTATCCGGACGTTTCTCGCCTCCGTCGTGATGGGTCTTTGCCTCGTTCTGTTTCTGACGATCCTTCCGATCGGAGCCCATCCCGGCCCGGTTATCACCGGCTCGATCATGCCGCTGGTGCCCGGCATGCTGCTGACGGTCGGCATCCGTGACCTGCTGAGCGGTGACTATCTTTCCGGGCTTTCCCGCCTTGTCGAGGCCTCGCTCATCGCGCTCGCGATCGCGTCGGGTGTCTCGATCGTCCTCTTTACCGCGGAAAAGTATTACGGAGCCTACGATCTTGCCACGCCTGAAACCTTCTTCACTCTCGGACAAAACGCGTTCCTTCCGCCTGAGCTCTTCTTTCAGGGGATCTGCTCGTTCATCTCCGGGATCGCGTTTGTGATCCTGTTCGACGCGGAGCCGAGTCATCTTGCCTGGTGCGGCCTCACGGCAGGTCTGACATGGTTTGTCTTCTGCCTTTGCCGGCACTTCGGCTGTGACGATGCGCTCGCCACGTTCCTCGGAGCGCTGACCGCCGCCCTGCTCTCGTTCTACCTTGCCATCTGGGTCAAAACACCGGTCACAGTCTTCTTCACCGGCGGGATCTTCTGCCTTGTCCCCGGAGCCGGGATCTTCCAGAGCATGTACCAATTCCTCCAGTCGGACACGGTGCGCGGCTTGCAGACTTTGTTTGTCACCCTCGAGATTGCGGGATTGATCGCGATCGCTCTCATCGTTCAGACAACACTCCACCGCATCTTTCATCCAGGCAAGAAAGCCTGAAATGTTCTGTGGCTGCTGCTCGGAATTCCGGCAGCTATCGCTCTGAATGCCTATGTAAACAAATCAAGTAGGATGTGCTGTTTGAGCACATCCTTTTTTTGCGTGCGTGGGGGGATTTTTGCCGGGAAAACAGGGGCGCGGCTCCGGTCGTGTCAATTACAGAGATTTTGAATTTTTTCTATATAATCTTGGTAATCGGCTTTTGGGTTTTTCCCATTTACCGAGATTTTGAAATT
>ONYR01000300.1 GCA_900322165.1 uncultured Eubacteriales bacterium | reverse complement strand
TTCGCAGCGGGTCGTGCAGAGGCCGCAGCCGATGCAGCGGTTCGTGTCAACGTAGGTCGCACCGCAGCCAAGGCAGCGGCTTGCTTCCTTCTTGACCTGTTCTTCGGTCAGGGGGAGGCGAAGATCGTCATAGGTGGAGGCTGCGTCGCCGAGCTTCATGCCGGGTACCTGTCTCTGCGCGTTGTCGTAGGTCTCGACCTTGATATCGTCGCGGTCGAGCTCCTTGAACTGACGCAGATCACGTCCGATCGTCAGACTCTGGCCCTCGTGGACGAAGCGGTTGATGGAAACCATGGCTTCGCGTCCGTCTGCGATCGCGTCGATGGCAAAGCGAGCACCGTGATGGATGTCGCCGCCGGCGAAGATGTCGGGCTCTGCGGTCTGCAGGGTGACGGGATCCGCTACGACCGTGCCGTTCGGACGAACTTCGACCTTGGTGCCCTTCAGCAGATCATTCCAGACTGCCGACTGACCGATGGAAAGGAGAACCGCATCACACTCGACGGTCTTGGTCTCGTTCTCATCGTAGACCGGGGAGAAGCGGCCGTCTTTGTCGTAGACCTGCGTGCACTGCTTCATGACGATGCCGCAGATCTTGCCGTTTTCGGTAAGGATCTCTTTCGGACCCCAGCAGTTCTTGATAACGATGCCTTCTTCTTTGGCTTCCTTGATCTCGTCCTTGGCCGCGGGCATCTCGTCCGGACCTTCCAGACAGTACATTTCTACTTCCGTTGCGCCGGCGCGAAGTGCGGTACGCGCGACATCCATCGCTACGTTGCCGCCGCCGATGACGACCGTCTTGCCGGAGAGCAGCTTGCCCTTGGTCTCGTTGGCCTGTCTCAGGAAATCGACACCGGAGAGTGCGAACTCTTCACCGGGGATGCCGGCCTTGCGTCCGGCCTGCATGCCGATCGCGAGGAAGAAGGCCTTGTAGCCCTGATCGCGGAGCTCCTGTATCGTGACGTCCTTGCCGACCTCGATGCCGCACTTGATCTCGGCGCCCATCTGGCGGATGACATCGATCTCAGCCTCAATGACCTTTTTCTCCAGACGGAAGGTCGGAATACCGTAGGTCAGCATACCGCCGGGCTGCTGATTCTTCTCGAAGATCGTGACCGGGTAGCCCTTGGTTCTCAGGAAATACGCGGCGGAAAGACCGGCAGGACCGGAACCGATGATCGCGACCTTGTAATCATCCCACTGTTTGCCTTCGTCGTTGTAGCAGGTCGGAATGTAGCGTTTGTCTGCGTACAGCTCCTGCGCGGCGATGAACTTCTTGATCTCGTCGATGGCCAGAGGCTCGTCGATGAGGCCGCGGGTGCAGCGCTCTTCGCAGCGCTTGTTGCAGATCGCACCGCAGATCGCGGGCAGCGGGTTATCCTGTTTGATGAGCTTCAGCGCGTCCATGAAACGGCCTTCGCCGGCCATCTTGATGTAGCCCTGGATCGCAAGGTGAGCGGGGCAGGCAGTCTTACAGGGAGCGGTACCGGTCTCGTAGACGTTGATCTTGGCGTCTTCGCGGTAGTTCTTGTTCCACTTGTCCGGGCCCCAAGGCTGTGCATCCGGAAGCTCGGTCATCGGATAGGTAAACGGCTTGCCGTCTACATGGCAGAGCTTCTGTCCAAGCTTGGCTGCGCCGACCGGGCAGACTTCCACGCACTTGCCGCAGGCGACACACTTTTGAATGTCAACGTGAGCGCGGTATGCGGAGGCCGACATGTTGGGCGTGTTGAAAAGCTGAGAGGTACGAAGCGCATCGCAGGTGCCGGGTGAGCAGTTGCAGATACCGACGATCTTATCCTCACCGTCGAGGTTCGTGATCTGATGAACATAGCCCTTTTCCTCCGCACGCTCGAGGATCTCCATAACCTCATCGTAGGTGATATAGTGTGCGTCCTTGTGCGTCTCAACGAGGTACTCGGCCATATCGCCGACCGCCAGGCACATGTAGCCTTCGATGTCGCCGACGCCTTCACCGCGGATCCGCTGCTGACGGCGGCATGCGCAGACATCGACACAATATTTGTCATATTTCTTCAGCCAGTGGGAGAGATGCTCCACGCTGACGGAACGGTTTTCGTGCTGGATCGCCTTCTCAACGGGGATGACATGCATGCCCAGTCCGCCGCCGCCGTGAGGCACGAAGCGGGCTACCTTGCCAACCGGTACGCTCGAAGCGTAGTTGAAGAAGGTCGCGATCTCCGGATGCTTGTCCATCAGCCATCCGGTCATCATCATGTATTCGCCGGAACCAACGACCCACTTGGGAATGAAATACTGCTTGCGCTTATATTCCCGCTCGCGGTCAAACTCCATCAGACCGATGCGGCAGATGTCCATAGCCATCGCTTCAGCGGCCTCAGGGGTCATGTTGTTGCGCTTGGCCATCTCTTCGGGGACAAGCTTGACGGTTCTCTTCTTCTTGAACGTGAGCATGAATTTGACCTGCTCTTTATTCAGAAGACGGTCAAGGATCCAGTAATCCGGCATGTCCGTGGTGATATCCTTGGCACTGTGGACCTGAATGTCATCCGTGATCATGGCGGCGAGCTTTTTGACAAGCTCGTGTTTTTCAGGATCGGCAGGAACGAAACCTTCGTTGAAGAAATCGTTCTCGTTAAACATATAGTTTTTTAATTTCTCGGGAACCATAGTGTCCCTCCTTCTTGTTTTTCTGCCGGGCTTTGTACCCTTGAGTATATCATAAGAAAAAGCGAATTGATATAGGATTGTCAAACTTTTGCATCGATCGGATGCGGTTATCTTCTCTGCACTTTTGCACAAAATATCAGCAGAAACAATTGAAACTTCGTGCAAAAGTGCTACAATGGAATCAGGATTCAGAGTAATATCTCTGGCATTCAATTATTCTTATGGAGGGTTAGAAACATGTCAAAGAAAGTACTTTTGCTCTGTGGTGATTTTACTGAAGATTATGAGACCATGGTTCCGTTCCAGGCACTGGGTGTGCTGGGCTATCAGGTCGACGCTGTCTGCCCCGATAAGAAAGCCGGCGAGACTGTTGCCACCGCTGTCCATGATTTCCTTGGAGAGCAGACTTATACTGAACTGAGAGGTCACAATTTCGCGCTGACCGCTGACTTTGATGCCGTCAAAACGGAAGACTATGAAGGCCTGTTTATCACGGGCGGCCGCGCACCGGAGTACATCCGCCTGAATGCACGTGTTCTTGAGATCGTTCGCGAGTTCTTTGCAGCCGGCAAGCCGGTCGCAGCGATCTGCCACGGCCCGCAGGTTCTGGCAGCAGCCGGTGTCCTGAAGGGATACAAAGCTACCGCTTATCCGGCTGTCGGCCCGGATGTCACGCTTGCAGGCGGCACCTATGTTCCGGTCGATGTTTCCGAAGCAGTCGTTGACCGCAACCTTGTTACGGCGCCTGCATGGCCCGGAGACACTGCGATCGTGCGTGAGTTTGCCAAGCTGATGGGAGCAAAAATCGAGATCTGATTTTCCCCGGAGGCGATCATTTCGGTCTGTCAATGCGAGACCCCTGTAGTTTTCTGCAGGGGTCTCTTTAAAGTAGAAGTGTTCATTTCGGCAAGCAGGGAAGAGGAAACGCCATGAGTGAAAGAAATCCGGCACGGTCTGAAAGAGAGCAGCATGAACTGGAGAGGCTGAAGAGGCAGCGGGCCAAAGGCCGGTACGCGATGTATTTTGCCGTGCTGCTGATCGTGATCGTTCTGACGGATATTTTGGACAATCTTGCCACGAACATCGGCAGCAACATCACCTCGAGCTTCATTACCGAGTTCTTTGTCAACGGAAAGGTGTTTGGCCGAAGCTACGAATACGAAGAGGGACTGGCGCTGCACAACACGATCAGCCTGATCGGCTATGTGATGGCACTGCTGGCTCCGTTTTATAAATCGCTTGCGGACCGGGTGGGAAGAAAGCCGCTGTTCGTGCTTTCGGCGCTCGGCATGGCGAGCGGACTTCTTGTTATTTTTACCTGCCGCAGCTACCTTGTATTCCTCATCGGAAGCTTCATTCTGTCCTTCTTTATCGGCAGCGATATTCAGATCCTGTACGTGCTGGAGGAGGCGCCGAAGGATAAACGAGCGACGGTGTACAGCCTCCTAAAAGGCATCGGCGGACTCTCAGCGGTCGCGATCCCGACCATGCGGGCGACGCTGATGGCCAACGATCCGACGCAGTGGAGAAATATCTATCTCGTGCCGGGACTGTTCGGACTGGCCGTGGCCGCGCTGATCGTGCTGCTTGTCAAGGAGACAAGGGTATTCCAGGATAAGCGGATCGAGCAGCTGTCCAAAGGAAAAGAGAAGAGCGCGGATAAGAATACCGCATCTGCTGACGCGAAAAACAAGCAGGTGGAGGGCGGTCTGAAGGCGGGTGTGATCCCTGCGGTCAAATATATTTTCAAGCGGAAAGATCTTCGCACGCTGATCCTCATTAAGATGCTTTTTGACGCGGCGATCATCGCAATGACAAACTACGAGTCCATCATGTTTCGTGCGAACATGTCGACCGAAGCGATCACGACCGCCGAATTCTACTATCCCTTCCTGTACTGCGCGGCAGTCATGATCTCGGGCTTCCTGGCCGATAAGATCGGGCGGAAGAAGACGGTCGTGCTGTTCGGACTGATCTGTGCGGGCGCATTCGTTCTGTTTATCATCAGCGCGAACGGGCTGTGGAGTCCGGCACTTGTCGGAATCGCGTACGGACTGTACCTCGGCGGGTACTGGATCGGCCGCGATTATATGGAGATCATTTCGACCGAGATGGTCCCGACGCAGATCCGGGCTTCGATCATCGGAGCGGAGGGGCTGCTGGTGTACGTCGGCATGGCTGTCGGCTTTGCGTTTGTCAACATCGGCATCCTGTTTGCACCGCTGTGGCTTATCTGCAGCGTTTTCGCGCTGCCGTGCATCCTGATTTCCGTACTGCTGCTGGCCCGCAAGGTGAAAGAGACCATGGGCGTTGACTACGAGACGATCGGAGAGGAAAGCGAATGAAAGTCGTCATCATCGGAGCCGGAATCGGCGGATTAACGTTTGGAGCCTGCTGCGCTCGGGATGGTCATGAAGTGATCGTGATCGATAAAAACAAGGTGCCGGGCGGCGTGCTGGCCCTGGCAAGCGCAGGGGAGTTCTCGTTTGAGCAAGGCCCCTTGATCCTGACGGATCTTCTGCCCGAGGAGCCGTTGGGCGGTTTTTTGGAGAGTCTTGGGATCCATCTTGAAACCGTGCGGGATGACCGCGGGCTTTCCACGCCGGACTTTGCCCTGACCGCACCGGAGCAGTACGAGGGAGCGGACTGGCGGAAGCAGCGGCTGAAGGAGCTCTTTCCGAAGGACAGTGCCGGAATCGATGAATACTACCGTTTCTATGATGCGCTGATGGAGCTCCGCTTCCTTGGCGGACAGAAGAAGTCGCTCCTGAATAAGCTGAAAATGTTCCTGGCCTTTCAGAAGATCAAGCCCTATGAGAACATGAACTGCAGGGAGTTTACGGAGAAACTGTTCTCTGATGAACGGCTGAGGCTCGTTTTCAACGGGATCCTGGCGGATTTCTGCGCGGACCCGGAGGAGGTGCAGTGCTTTACCCTTCCGTTCGTCAATACGGAGACTGCGTTTGACAAGCGCATTCCAACGGAAAAGAAGGGGAGACTGTACTATCCGAGCTACCGCTATGTTGTCGGCGGCTGCCAGAAGATCGGGGAAGAGCTGTGCGCATATATTTGTCAACACGGAGGAAGGTTCCTTCCGGAGACGGTTGTGAAAAAGGTTTTGATCGAGGCAAATCCGGAAGGCAGC
>ONYR01000310.1 GCA_900322165.1 uncultured Eubacteriales bacterium | reverse complement strand
GACATGCCGCTCAAAAGAGCCGGAGCGATGCTGCTCAGAATGCGGCTGACCTGCTCCGCGTTCATTCCGGAGCTCTTCGTCAGTCCATCCACCACCGATCCCGTACTTCCCCCGAGAATGTGCTGAATGATCTTGCTGCCGTCCACTTCGTCCGCTTCCGCGATCTGCTCCGCGACCGCCTTGGAACTGGTGTGCTGCGTGAGCGCGCCGGCAAGAGAAGCCGCGCCTTCTGCGGAAGATGCGTTCTGGTTCATGGCCTTCATCAAGGTCGGCAGTGCGGAAGAAAGCATTCCGGAAACCTGGTCGGCGCTGCCGCCGGTTTTGCCGGTCAAGGCACTAAGAGAAGATTCGGAAGTCATCTGACCAAGCATGGTCTCAAGTAAACTGCTCATGGTGATTCTCCTTGTTTATAAATAATGTTGAATTTCCGGCAGGCTTTCCACGTAGAGATCGGCTGCCCCGGCCCCCTCCGCGTCCTTGCCTCGCCGGTCATGATCGTACCAGATCGTCTGCATACCGTACTCCTTCGCGCCGATGATATCCGCGCTCAGGGAATCGCCGATCATGCAGACTTCGCCCGGATCGAGCGTGCCGAGCGTTTTGGAAAGCCGCTGAAAACACACATCGAAAAAGGGCTTCTGCGGCTTGGTTTCGCCCACCTCAGCGGAGACGAAAACATGCTCCACGCCGATATAGGGCATCATTTCCGCACTGATGAGCCGTCCGACCTGTTGGTTGTAAGGCCCGTTGCTCGCAACGGAAAGGGTATATTTGCCGGCAAGATATTTCACCAGCTCAAGCGCTCCGTCAATCGGCTCCGTCACGGTTTCAAGGTGTTTCTGAAACTCCCGCTCAAAGGCTTTTCCACCGACCTTCAGGCCTGCCTCGAGCCCCATGGTTTCAAAGATCCGCTGCCAGCGGATGTCAAACAGCTCGGCGGAAGTCAATACGCCCTTCTCCAGATCTCTCCAGAGCGCATCGTTGATCGGTTTGAAGATTTGAAACAGTGTGTCCGGCACCTCAAAGCCGAAAACCTCTCCGGCCGCTTTCGCGCTCAGCACCGCGCACCGGTTAAAATCCAGCAGGGTATTGTCAACATCGAGCATGATGACCCGAATATCCTTCACGTTCAGACTCATGGTTTCCTTTCTTTGCGCAGGGCGCCTTGCTCCTTCCTAACAAAAAACGCACAGCAAGTCGCCCTTGCCGTGCGCTTTCATCACATTATACCATAGATGAAACAATTCGGTAAATGAACCGCCTTCAGCGGAATGAAAAAACTTTTCGGGAATGTTTAATAAGAGAGGAACCGTTTTTTTCCGTCTCCCGGCTCTTCGCTGTGGCTCCTTCGAACCCGCTGACGAGGAACATGATAATGCTCACCACGTACAGCAGCGCCGCGATCAGGTAGAACATCCGGCCGCCGACCGCGTCAAGAATGAATCCGCCCACAAGATTGCCGAGGATCGCCGCGATCTGCGACATGGACGCAAACAGCGCCTGCGCCGTGGATTTCGCGTTGTCCGGAGAGATCTCGTAAACATAGTTGACCGAGGTTCCGATAAACATGCCGTTGCCAAGCCCAAAGAACGAGGCAAAGAGCAGCATCGACCACCAGGATTTGACAAACAGGCCAAACCCAAGACACTCGATCGCCATGAGGATCGGTGCGAAAACGATCAGCGAGCGCAGCTTGTAGCGCTGGCGCAGCTTGACCATGAGCAGCAGGAACGGTACCTCGAAAACCGCGCGGAACGCAAGCAGCAGGCTGTATTTGGACGTGTCGATCCCGACCTCCTTCATGTAGTACGGAATGAACGCGCCCTCAAAGTTGACACCGACGTAGTACAGAAACGCGAAGACCAGAAAGAGCATGTAGGTCTTGCTCTTAAAGAGCTTTCCGACCGGCACCTTCTGTGCTTTTTGTTTCTGGCTCTGGATCGCCATGCCTTTCGGATCACGGCTTGTCACCGTAAGGATGATGACCGGGATCAGACTCAGTCCGTAGATCCAGAACGTGGATTCGACCGGCATCTTCGTGACAAGGAACGTCGAGCAGACCGCGAACAGGATCGATCCGATCGAACGGATCCGTCCGTAGTTCAGCCGCATCTCGTTGCAGTTGCGAACGATGAGGTTTTCATGGAACGTACTGACCGGGTTGCGGAACAGCACGCAGATCGGGCAGAGAATG
>ONYR01000099.1 GCA_900322165.1 uncultured Eubacteriales bacterium | reverse complement strand
CGAGATGTCCCATGCCTATGGCTGGCTGCCATAAACCAAGGGGCAAATATATAGTAACAGGGTGTGTAGGGGTTTTGTCGCTCGACGCTAGCTAGTTGTGTAGTTTCCTTCACGTCATTATTCTGCTATAATCATGGAATAACTCGGCGGAGAGCTGGAACGCAGCAGCTGGCAGACCATAATGAACAGCATTAAGGAGGCAAAAGAGAAACAAGATGAGCCAACAAATGTATAACGGCCCTGAAAACAATGTGCCGCTTTACGAGCGCCGCAAGGGCAAGGAGTTCCATGCTTCGGGAAGCTGGAAGGCGACGAAGGGCGAAAAGATCCTTGTTGAGATCTTCGGCGGGATGTTTTTCTTTGGAATCTTTATTGGGCTCTTTATGCTGCTGATCCATCCCGGAACACTTGCGTTCATCGTTCTGGGAGTAGGCGTCATCGGAGCAATCGGGGTCTTCGTCTCCCTGTTCGCGATCGTGCTTCAAAAGCATAAGGAGCAGCCCATGGAAACTCACTACTACAACACGGACTATCAATACAATGCGTTTAAGGGGCAGGTGACCGACAATACCCGGGAAATCACAAAGGAAGAGTTTTACGGGAAAAAGTAAAACTCAGCAAGCGGAGACATAGAGTATGGTCAAATTAAAATACGGCAATACCAACACGTTTTATATCCCGGGCAGCGGCGGGCTTCTGATCGATACGGATTATGCCGGAACGCTGCAGGCCTTTTACAGGGCGCTCAAAACCAGCGGGCTCCGGGTGAGCGACATCGCCTACGTGATTGCGACTCACTACCATCCGGAACATATGGGCTTGATCAGTGAGCTGATGAGGCAAGGCGTGAGGCTCCTGCTCGTGGACGTGCAAAAGCCGCATGTCCATTTTTCCGACAGCATATTCTCCAGAGACGGGATTTCCGTTGGGCCGATCGATGAAACCCGCGCAGAGGTGATCCGCTGCGAGGACAGCCGGCGCTTCCTTGCGCGCCTGGGAATTGCCGGCGAGATCATCCCGACGCCAAGCCACAGCGAGGACAGTGTTTCGCTGATTCTGGACGATGGAGACTGCTTTGTCGGCGACCTCGAACCCATCGAATACCTCGCCGCCTATGATGAAAATGCAAAGCTAAAGGCGGATTGGGACCGGATCATGACCCATCATCCGAAACGGATCTTTTATGCGCATGTTAACGAAAAGCTTTTCACTGATTAAACGGTTGCAGCCGCTCCCCATTTGCTGAAAATGTTTCATCGGGAGAGACTGCGGTTGTTTTGTTGTGTGGATTCTTTACTATGGTCTAATTACTTTGTTATCATTTTTATCAAATCTTAGCTTCACGAGGTAAGACAGCCATGAAATATCAGGAGTATGGAGAGGGAAACGGTCAAACGATCATGCTGCTTCACGGTGGCGGCTTGTCGTGGTGGAACTACCGGGAAGCGGCCGATCTCCTGCAGGAAGATTATCATGTCATTCTGCCGATTCTGGACGGACACGCCGGAAGTGACAGACCTTTTACCACGATCGAAGATAATGCCGCTGAGATCATTTCTTTCATTGATGAACACTTTGGCGGGAGAGTTCTGCTGATCGGCGGACTGTCTTTAGGAGGACAGATCCTGCTGGAGATGCTTTCCGAACGTTGTGATATCTGTTCCTATGCCTTGGTCGAGAGTGCCGCGGTCATCCCGTCAAAAATGATGAATGCATTGATCGGCCCAGCCTTTGGAAGCAGTTACGGATTAATCAAAAACAGGAGTTTCTCAAAACTGCAGTTTCAGTCTTTGAACATCAAGCCTGACCTGTTTGAAGACTATTACCGCGATACCTGCAAGATCGAAAAATCGGACATGATCGCCTTTATGAAAGCCAACACTTCCTATTCGCTGAAGGATGCGTTCAAAGAAACAACGGCTGAAGTTCATGTTTATTTCGGAGAAAAAGAAACGGGAGAGATCCTTCGATCAGCGCAAGTGATCAGCAAGATGCGCCCATCCTGTACCCTGCATCGCATGCCGAATCTTAAACACGGTGAATTTTCCATCAACCACGCCAACCAATATGCCGCCGCCATCCGGCAGATGATCGGGACTTCGTAAACCCCTACACACCATCTCTCCTTGCTGAAAACGCTTCGTTCAGAGGCATAACCCCCATACACCCTGTTACTATATATTTGCCCCTTGGTTTATGGCAGCCAGCCATAGGCATGGGACATCTCGTTGCCTAAACTGT
>ONYR01000098.1 GCA_900322165.1 uncultured Eubacteriales bacterium | reverse complement strand
GAGTTTGTTCGGAAGATGATGGAGTTCAATGATGATCCGCAGACGTTTAGCTGGGTGATCGATTTTCAGGGGAAAGCAATCTTGCCTCGAGGCGGGTCTGTGAAAAGGCCGGATTCACGCATGAGGGCACGCTCCGCAAGCACTGGATGGAAGCGGACGGGTCGTATGTGAATGTCTATGTATATGGGCTGTTGAAGGAAGATCTGGCTCACTTATAAATTCACCTTTTGAGAGGAGATAAAAATCCAACTTTCATTTGTATTAGAGAACAGTGGTGTATGGTATCAGAATAGAGGAAACAAGATGGACACTTATAATGAATCAAACTTCACCTACCTCACCCTTCGTGATCGTCCCGAGCTGAAGCAGGCCGCTGCCGCGTGGTTTCACAGCAAATGGGGCGTTCCGGAGGAAGCGTATCTGGAATGTATGGATGATTACCTGAGCGGGAAGACCGAGCTTGGCTGGTATCTGTGTCTGGACGGGGAGGCCATCGTCGGTGGGATGGGCGTGATCGAAAATGATTTTCATGATCGGAAAGATCTGTCGCCGAATGTGTGTGCCGTGTTTACGGAAGAGGCGTATCGGGGCAAGGGGATTGCCGGACACCTGCTGAACATGACCGTGGAGGATCTGTGGGCCAAAGGCATTTCGCCGGTTTACCTCGTGACGGACCATACCGGATTCTATGAGCGGTACGGATGGGAATTCTTCTGCATGGTTCAGGGCGACGGTGAGCCGGAAATGACGAGGATGTATATTCATAGATAAAGGGACTCAAAGCATTCGGAACGGATCGGTGAATGATCCGGATTAGTAAACAAGGAGGAAATCAAAATGTTATCCATCGGAACCAAGGCGCCGGACTTTACGCTTCCGGATCAGAACGGGGAGATGCGTTCTCTTTCGGATTACCTGGGTCAGAAGGTGATCCTGTATTTCTATCCCAAAGACATGACCTCCGGCTGTACGAAGCAGGCCTGCAGCTTTGGTGAGCTGTATCCGCAGTTCAGGGAGAAGGGCGCGGTGGTGCTGGGCGTCAGCAAGGATAGTGTGGCTTTGCACAAGAAGTTTGAAGAGAAATACGGCCTGCCGTTTACGCTTCTTTCCGACACGGAAAAGGAAGTGATCCAGGCTTATGATGTCTGGAAAGAGAAGAAGAATTACGGAAAAGTGTCGATGGGTGTTGTGCGGACAACGTACCTCATCGACGAAAATGGAATCATCGTGAAAGCCTTCGATAAGGTGAAAGCTGCGGAGAATCCGGCTCAGATGCTGGGCGAGCTGTGATCAGATCATCCGCGCTTTGAAAAAGCATGAGGACTGAAAAATGAAACTGACGATCGCGTTCTTACAGCTGCTTCCGGCGGGAAGCCTTGAAGAGAACATGGAAAAGGGGATCATGGCCTGCCGTGAGGCGAAGGAGAAGGGCGCGGATATTGCGCTTTTTCCGGAAATGTGGAGCTGCGGATATGCTTTTCCGCATGACGAGGCAAGCTTGCGGGAGTGTGCGATTTCCTGTGAGAGCTTCTTCGTGAACCGGTTTTCTGCGTTGGCAGCGGAGCTGGATATGGCCATAGCGATCACTCTGCTGGAGCAGCACGAGCCGAAACCGAGAAACTCGGTCTGCCTTTTTGACCGGCATGGAAAGCTGCAGTATCGCTATGCCAAAGTTCATACCTGCAATTTCGGAGAACCGGATGATGAAGGGGTTTTGGACGCGGGAGATGAATTCATAGTGGCGGACCTGGACACCGGGAACGGCGTGATAAAGGTCGGGTCCATGATCTGCTACGACCGGGAGTTCCCGGAAAGTGCGCGCGTTCTGATGCTGAAAGGCGCGGAGCTTCTGCTGGTTCCCAATGCCTGCCCGATGGAGATCAATCGTCTCTCGCAGCTGCGGGGCAGGGCCTATGAAAACATGCTGGCGATCGCTACCTGCAATTATCCGGCGCCGCATCCGGACTGCAACGGTCATTCCACCCTGTTCGATGGCGTGGTCTATCTTCCGGGTCTTCCCGGTTCGCGGGACACCTGTGTTTTTGAAGCGGGTGAGGGAGAAGGCGTTTTCACAGCAGAGCTGGACGTTGATAGGCTGCGGAATTATCGCAAGAATGAAGTCTGGGGATTCAGAAATCGTCGCCCGGAGCTGTACGGAGAATTAACGAAGCGCTGAACCAGAGGAAAACATGGAATGATCTATACGGAGTTAGGCAGTGTTTCAGCCAGATAGGTTTAACTATGCAGCAAGATCTGACAACCGGGAAAGTCTTTCCCGTCCTGATAAGGTTTTCCATTCCCATCATTCTGGGAAACCTGTTTCAGCTAGTCTATAACTTTACGGATTCCCTGATGGTTGGCAGGATCCTGGGAGCAAAAGAGCTGGCCGGTGTCGGCGCGACCGGATCGATCAACTTTCTGATCCTGGGCGCGGCGATGGGCGTGACGTCCGGTCTTACGATCTTTGTCGCCCGTTTTTATGGTGCGAAGAACGAGGAAAAAATGAAAAGGACGATCGCGCATGCTTTTGTTATCGCGGCGATCGTTGCTTTACTTTTTTCCGGTGTCAGTCTGCTCCTTCTTCGGAATATTCTGACCTGGATGCATACACCAAGTGATATTTTTGAGTTCTCTTATCAGTATATTTCCGTGATCTTCGTCGGAATCATCATTACGCTTTATTACAATCTTCTGGCAGGCATTCTGCGTTCTGTCGGTGACAGTAGAACACCGCTGTATTTCCTGATCTTTTCTTCGCTACTGAACATTGCGCTGGATTATTTGTTTATCGCGGGTCTAAAGGTCGGCGTCAGAGGCGCGGCCATCGCAACGGTCATCGCGCAGGCGGTATCCGTGGTGCTTTCGTTTGTTTTTATTCTTCGTAGATATCGTTTTCTGCTGCCGCAAAAACATCATTTTGTGCCGGATTGGCTGCTTGCCAAGGAGATGGTTCTGCTGGGGCTTTCGATGGGCTTCCAGAATTCCTTCGTGGCTGTCGGCAATGTTCTGATGCAGTCATCGCTGAATCTTCTGGGGACGGCTTATGTCGCGGCCAATACGGCGGCCGACAGGATGCTGCACATCTTTATGACGCCCCTCAACACGATGGGCAATACCATGACGACCTTTGCCAGCCAGAACCTGGGGGCGGGGAAGACCGGCCGCATCCGGGCAGGCCTGCGGGTCTGTCTCATGATCGTGCTGGGATGGGCTGCGTTTTCCTTCCTTTTGAGCCTTGTCTGCGGACCGCAGATGCTGGGCCTGCTGATTAAGAAAGGAGCGGAAAACTACGATCTGGTGATCCGGAACGGAACGTTCTTCCTGCGATGGAACCTGCTGTTTTTCCTGGCGCTGGGGCCGCTGTTTACCTACCGCAGTACGCTGACGGGCCTTGGCAGCAAGCTGGTGCCGATACTTTCCGCGATTACGGAACTCATCGTGAAGGTGCTGTTTGTACTCTTTATCATTCCAGTCTATCACTATCCGGCGATCGCGCTGACGGAGCCCATTTCGTGGGTCTTCGTACTGGCGATCCTCGTCGTTTTCTTTTACCGGAATCCGCTGTTTCGGACGAAAGGAGACGGTGATAGTCAGTGAAGACAGATCGTCAGGATCAGGATGAAAGATCATGACAATTGACAGAGAGGGCATTTTAGTGCATAATTCCTGTAATTAGGGTTCCTTATCACACGATGCATAGAGAATGTAATAACAGGTTAATTTATCGGGTGGATGATCAAACCATTCAGTCGGTAAGCAAGGGAAATTGAGGGGAATATGGCCAGGAAACGTCTTCTGGGATTGGTATTGATCCTTTCTATCGTTCTGTTTACGTTTTCAGGGTTTAGTGCGCCGGTTTCGGCGGCGGGACGCGCGACGTTTGATACCGGTTCCGCGGTGCGAAGCAAGTGGACGACGCTGGCCGGAAGCCGCGACAAAGTAACGTCGATCAGCCAATATAAGGGGGATGCTGTGCCCGAAGGAGTCCAGACGGCAATCGTTTCTTCGTCTTCTTCCGAGCTTCCGATCTATTCCTGGTTTGACGATGGGACGATCTATTATTGGTCGGAGGATGCCCGTCCGAAGCTGAACAGAGATGCCAGCTATATGTTTAACGGTTTTACGAAGGTGACGTTCTTGGATTCCGCTCCCTTCGATTCTTCCGAAACACAGGACATGGAGGGCATGTTTGCCAATCTTCTCAGTCTGGAGCATCTGGACCTGAGCCAGTTTGATACTTCGAGCGCGCGCTGCATGTACTGCATGTTCATCTACGATTCAGCTTTGAAGGAGCTGGACGTCAGTCACTTTGACGTGTCCCACTGCACGGCCGGGTCGGATGAAGGATACGGAAGCATGTGTGGTATGTTCTTTGGCGTTTCCGGCGTGAAGGAACTGGACCTGTCGAGCTTCGACATGCGGAACGTGATCGGCTACACCTATAATGTTCAGAATATGTTCGTCGGATGCGGAAGCCTGGAAAAGATCGTGCTCGGACCGTACTGCCGTTTTAACTGGTCGACGTCTCTCTCCGGAAACTGGACGCATGAAGATACATTAACCACACTTTCCGGCAGTCAGCTTTGCAGCCAATACAATAATAATGCGGTGACGTACGCGGGAACATGGCTTCGAAATCTGCCGGAGGGGCATTATTATCGCACCGATGGCAGCCTTGGACCTGAAAACCTGTGGGAAGTCCATACCCCGGAGGATCGGTTCAAGGGCTACTGCCTGAACCTGAACCGCTTTGGCGTCGGAGAATATCTGGATCGTGTTCTTGCTGAAGGGGATGACGTCATCGAGAGCCTGCTGTGCACCGAGGCCGAGGGCAGTCACCATGGCTGTGAGCCTGTCGGTTCCACGATGCGCGAAGCCCTTATCACGCTGATCTACTACGGATGGCCGAATGACGCGGCCGGAATCCAGGAGCGATATGGTCTTTCCGACCAGACCTACATGGAGATAACGCAGAACGCGGTGTGGGATTTTACCGACCGTTATCTGGAGCCTGCCGGTCCTCATATGTATGAGGGCAGCGAGCTGGCCGCGTATGAGGAGCTTGTGGGGCAGCGGTACGCGAATATTGAGAATGCTTACATTCTTTTCCTCTACCAGTCCTGGGATCCGTCGAGGCAGAATCTCCTTTCGATCATGGGCGTCGATGATCAGGAATACGGCGGTGTCTGTGTGCGGAAGGCCAACGCGGATGGGTCGGAGCTTTTGACCGGGGCTGAGTTTACGATCTATGATGCCGACGGAAATGAAGTCGGAACACTGGAGACCGGTGTGAACGGTGAGGGTTATCTTTGCCGGACCGACCACGAACAGGGATTGCCGCTTGGAACATATTCGGTAAAGGAAACCAAAGCTCCTGCGGGTTATGAGCTCACGGATACTGTATATTACTTTGAGATTACGGAAGCGAACGAGATCGTCTATGTCGGCTATCAGCTGGTCGACAACGGCGCAGGGATCGAAACGGTTCCGGGCGAGTTGATCTTTTATAATGAGAAGGATGATACTTACGAAGGCGGAGGCTTGGCGATCCTGAAGAAGTCGGATGCCGGGAATATGCTTGTCGGAGCTGAATTTACGATCTACGATGAGAACGGCGAAAAGGTGATGGTAATCGTTACCAACAACGCCGGTGTTGCTTCGACCGGAAAACAGGATCTTCCGCTGGGAACGTATACCGTGAAGGAGACGCGCGCTCCCGAGGGCTACGAGATCCGCGAAGAGTCGCGTACCGTCACCATTTCCGAGAATTTCCAGTTCATCACTCTGGAATGGACCAACGCTTCCAAGAGCGTTTCCGTACAGCTGCACGCAACCAAATTGCTGGAAGGGGAAAACCTCGAGCTGAAGGAAGGTCAGTTCGCGTTCGAACTTCTGGACGCGTATGGACGTGTCATTCAGACGGTGTACAACGATGCCGAAGGAAACGTCTTGTTTGATCCGATCGTCTATACTTCCGGTGAACTGGGATTCTACAACTACCAGATCCGCGAAGTGCCCGGAGCGGATATGTCCTTCCACTATGATCCGCACACCGAAAATGTTACGGTAACGATCTACGATGTGGAAGAATCGGTTTTGAAAGCCGAAGTAGTCTATGACGCGGACGGCGCTGTATTCACGAATACCGAAGCTTGGGATCGTTTTGATATCCAGATCATGAAGGTCAAGGCTTTCACCGAGGATCAGGTGCAGGGCGCCGTACTGGAGCTCCGTGACCAGAGCGGACGTTTGCTGGACAGCTGGGTCAGCGATGGAACACCGCATCTCGTGAAGCTGGAAGCGGGTACTTATTCGATCATCGAAATTAAAGCGCCTTTCGGATTCTATGAGATAAACAAGATCGAATTTGTCGTCCACGAAGATGGCACGATGACTTCTTCCACTGAGGACGCGATCGATAACGAAACCGCGAGTGTGCTGGTGGAGGATAAGCCGATCTCCGCTACATCACTGGATTTCATCAAGACAGACGCCGAGACGGGTGACACGCTGGAGGGCGCGGTCTTTACCCTGACCGGGCAGGACGGCAGCACCTATTACGCGAAACAGACCAGCGATGAGGACGGCCGACTGACCTTCGAGAGCCTGGAGACCGGTAAATATCTTCTGGAAGAGGTACAGGCACCGGAAGGCTATGTCAGCAAGGACGGCCCGTGGCATGTCAGTGTCGTATACAACCGTCTGCTCTCGTACTCTGACAATATTAACGCGTACGGAGCAAATAAGGGAGAGTATCCGTCTCAGGAAAAAAGGGAGACCGT
>ONYR01000097.1 GCA_900322165.1 uncultured Eubacteriales bacterium | reverse complement strand
GGTGTTTTCATGATTTTCGAAAACCAGTATAACGTGGGTGATTTCATTGAGGTAAACGGCTTCCGCGGCATTGTGACAAACATCGGTGTCCGAACCACATGTCTGGAAGACGCGGGAGGCAATGTCAAGATCGTCAATAATTCCTCGATGGTCAACCTTCTGAACCGCTCCGACCATTCGTCTCGCGCGATCTCGACGATCGGGATTCCTTATGAGACCGATCTGGAAGCGCTGGAGGAGAAGTTCCCCGCGATGATGGAAGAGATCTACCACCGCCACGAAGATATGATGCTCTCGGTGCCGGTTTATCTCGGAGTGGATGCTCTGGCGGATTCATCGGTGAATCTGAAATTTGTGGTCGAGGTCGATGATAAGAATATCTATTCCGCCAGCCGTGTGCTGAACCGTGAGCTTTTCCTTGGCTTCCGCAAGGTCGGAGTCGAGGTTCCGTTCCCGCAGGTTGACGTGCATCAGAAATAAGGCAGGGAAACAAAATGGCGAATAATCTGGATGAGCGGGAGTTTGGCAGCCTTCCGGAGGAAATCTCGGTTCCGGATCCGGCGCTTGAATTCTCTCCGCCCCCACCGGAGTATCCGAGTCCGGGTCCTGAGATTGTTGAGCCGGGAAGCGATCCTATGGAGTCTGGCCGGCAAGGCAAGGGAGTCTCGTCACGGTTCTACACGCTGCTTTTGGCCGCTGTCATCACCTTTGTCCTCGGGTTCTCACCGCAGCCGCTGGATCTGGCTTCCCGAAAGCAGACCAGAGGACACGCGATTGCGGAAGGCATCGTGATTACCGAAACGGCGTACCGGGTCGAAGACGGAAAAGAAGAACAAAGCGAAAGCAGCTCGGAAGAGACAGAAAGCAGTCAGGAACAATCGCAGACAAGTACGGAAGAGGTTGCTTATACCGAGCCGGAATGCGAAATCGTGCTCTCCTCCATGGCCTCCGAGATGATCGGTTTGATAACCTTCAACAACATGGACGATGTCGCGCTTCCTGTGACGCTGGAGTACTGGGATCCAGAGACCGAGACAATGGTTTTCTCGGAAGAGATCGAGGATGTTTCCGAACCGATTCCGCTGAACTTTACCACAGAGCATTTTTACGATGCCAATCAGGCTTACTACGACGCGGCCGGCACGTTCCCGATGGAGGCTGAGGTCAAAGTACGCATGAACCTCGGAGCAGACGGGGAAGAGGAACGCGTCTTTACGCAGCAGAGCATTCCCGAGGAAGTGCAGTGGTGGGTCTACTACGATAATTCCACAGAAAGCGGACCTTACAGCCATGCGCTGTCCTTTGTCTGGATGTCCTATCTGTATGGCCGAGGGCTGACGGTTGTCTACAACCATCCGGAGCTGGTAACGGAGGAGTCACAGGTAATCAGCCTGCTTCTCGTTGTCGATGGCGAGGCGGATCCCGGAGACACCTTCTCGGTTACGGATGAGGTAACGTCGGGGGATGTGTACACAACGGAAGGGTACACCCATTATGATGAAATCCATGACATTACCGCGTTGATCGCCCGGGATATGTTTGACGCCCCGTCCCACACGGCGATCCTGTACGTGACCACCTATCTGGAGGGGTATGACCGCATTGTAACCATTCCGATCGAATTTCGGTTCAGTTCTAGTTCTGGATAAGAGAAAAGGACGAGTGAAAAAGGACGTGCGAAATAACGATGAAGATCGTTTTTTCACACGTCCTTGTTTTTTAGGAATCCGCCATACTGTGGTGAGCTTTCGGGTATGTTACTTCCTCTTTTTTTGTTTCTGTCGATACTGCGCGGGGGAATCTCCGGTTAATTCGTGAAAGCACTTGATAAAATAGTTCGGCGAGCTGAAGGCGAGACGATCCGAGATGTCGCGGACAGAGAGATCGGTCGTTTCGAGCAGCAGCTTTGCCCGGTCGATTTTGGCGTTTCGTATATAGAGAAACAGGGGCACGCCGGTTTCCTTTTTAAATTTGTTCGTCAGATAATAATCCGTGTAACCGGTCAGGACAGCCAGCGCATGAATGCTGATCGGCCGGTCGAGACTAAATTCGATATAATCGCAGCACTTCTGAATCGCGGGGGAGTAATCCGGGTTGCGGTGCAGCTGATGAACCTGATAGATAAAATCGTGGTACATGGACATAGCCAGTGCGTTCAGCTCGCCTGTGTCCCGACTGTTAATAGCCGCTTCGATGTAAGAATCGCCGAGGGGGTAGGCGATTTCAGGGCTGAGACCGCCTTCCATGGCGGCGCGGCAAACCAGAGAGGTGAAAACAATGATGCTGACCCTGGCTTGCTGAAGGGGGTCTTTGCCCCGAACCGGGACGCCCGGGCTCATCTGACTGCTTTGGGTTAGAGCGCTCTGATAGTTGATGTCCCCGTTTCGCACCATCGAGAGCATGGCGCGTTCGGCTAGATAAACTTTGGTACGATCCCGTTTTTCCGGAGCCTGGGGCCGAAAACCGGGTTGGGGATCCGTCGGCGTAAGCAGGACGGAGATATCGAGCTGATGCCCGGTCAGCGTATTGTGCATCATCATCACGTAGCGCGTGAAGATCGTGTAAGGGATCACCGGAAGAGCATCAAGATTTCGGAGGACAGACCGAACCCACTGTGCGTTTTCTGGGTCACTTGTATAGGGCTGTAAAGCTTCGCGGAGCATTTTCTCGTCCGGATCGGAGTAAAAAACAGGACCGGCAACAAAGATCAGATCACGCGTACGTTTGGTTTCGAATGTGACCGCCCACTGCATGCCGATCGGAGAACCGATCAGGTGGGGATAGACAGACTCGCCTTGTGCAATGACCTGCGCTTTTTCGATACCGCCGAATAGGCGGAACGCTCTCTCAAGCAAAGGACGCAGCGTTTCGGGGCAGGAGGAATCGAGGTAATTTCCCTGTTTCCCGAAACACCAGATATAAAAGTTTTCGCCTGCCGGAATCATCGCTTCCAAAAGCAGAAGGCTCTGTTCCTCGTGAGTGATGTGTTCTTGCAAAAAAGAATCTGTCATCATTTCCTCTTACTTCAACATTCAAAAAATATTGATCTTCATTCGAAAGGTTCACGAATGAGTATAACTTTTCTTGAATCAGTAGATTGACCGCCGATTGTGGAATTAATAGAATAAAACCACAAATGGAACGAAATATCAAGACTTTTCCCCTAAATTGCAGAAAGCTGCGAGGAAGGAAAGTTTTCATGAATCTGCTGAATCGGCAGAAGATCAAAACTAAATAGAGGAGCAGCGTATGAGAGCAGTTGCCTGTAAGACCGAGTACATGAAGAATCCGGTTGGGATCGATGTCATCCATCCTCGCATGATGTGGCTCTGCGAAGGAGGAGAAAAGCAGACTGCCTATGAACTTGAAGCTTCAAGCGGCGGAAAGCCCGTTTTCTCCACCGGGAAAGTGGAAAGCAGCCGGATGTTTGCTGATTTTGAAGCGCCGCTGTCAAGCCGGGAGAGAATCTCCTGGAGGGTTCGGCTCTATGATGAAAACAGCGAGGCCGGGGACTGGAGCGAGGAAGCGTTTTTCGAGATGGGGCTGCTGAATACCGACGAATATACCGCAGAGTGGATTAATCCGGAAATCAATCCGGACCCCACCCTTCACAAGCCCGCCAGCTATCTTCGCAAAACCTTTACGATTTCCGAGCCTTTTGAAAACGCCCGTCTGTACATCACCGCGCACGGTCTCTACGAGGCATCACTCAACGGAAAGCGCGTTTCGGATTTCGTGCTCGCGCCGGGCGTATCGAGCTATCAGGAGCGCCTCTTTGTGCAGGCTTATGACGTGACGGACATGCTTTCCGTCGGCGAAAACACCGCTGAAGTCATTCTCGGCGACGGCTGGTACCGCTCCTGCTCAGGAGTAGACGGTGATCGAAACCTGTATGGAGAGGATGTGGCACTCCTGTTGCAGCTCGAGGCGGACGGAAAGCCGGTTTGTGTTTCCGATGCTTCGTGGGAAGCCACGCAGGAAGGACCGATCCGCATGAATGACATGCAGCACGGCGAGGTGGTGGACGCAAGACTTGAAAACCTCTCCGGCTGGCACCTTGTCAAAACAGCGCCTTTCGGCAAGGACAATCTGTGCGCTTCCAACTGCCCTCCGATCAAAGAGCATGAACGGTTTGAAGGAAAGCTGCTGAAGACGCCAAACGGCGAAACCATAATCGATTTCGGACAGAACTTGGCCGGATATGTGGAGTTCACCTTGACCACAAAGGAAGGGGAGACTGTGACCCTGACCCACGGTGAGACGCTCGATGAAAACGGAAACTTTACACAGGAAAACTTCCAGGATCGCAAGCGCCACAAGGAGGGCGGCACTCGGCAGCAGGTCATCTACACCTGTAAAGAGGGTGAAAACCATTATAAGACGAAGTTTTCGATCTGGGGCTTCCGCTACGCGAAGGTAGAAACGAATGCGGATCTGACGGATGCCCGCTTTACCGCGATCGCGGTTTACTCCGATATGGAGCGCCTTGGATGGTTTGAGTGCGACAACGCGCAAGTCAATCAGTTGGTGGAAAATACGCTCTGGAGCATGAAATCGAACTTCTGCGATGTCCCGACGGACTGCCCGACAAGAGAGCGGGCTGCCTGGACTGGTGACATGGGCGTGTTTATCGATACGGGGCTGTATCTCGCGGACTGCTTCCCGGTCGTTCGCAAATGGCTTGGCGAATGCCGGATCAATCAATATCCGGACGGGAAGGTTGCCAATATCGCGCCGAAAAACAATCGGCCGACCTTTACCACGGAGCTGCTCGCGGGCTCGGTCGGCTGGGGCGATGCTTCGATTCTGGTTCCGTGGGCGATGTATGAAAGAACCGGTGATACGCGTATCATTGAAGAAAACGCAGAGATGATGCGCCGCTGGTATGCATATCTGATGAGCCGCGCCGGGCAAAAGCAGACAGCTCCGGATGTAAACAGCATTCCGGAGCAGTACCGCGCGATGCTGAAAAACATGCCGCCGGAGCAGCTCGCGGCGATGCTGAAAAAGTTTGCGTCGCCTAAGGGAGAGGAAAACCCATTCGCGGCTTACGCGATCGAAACGGGTACGGACTATGGCGAGTGGTGCGAGCCGGGAGTTGACTCCATCAGTCAGATGGGCAAGCCGCAGAGCAAGGTGGCAACCGCGTACTATGCGAAATCCGGCCGGATGCTCGGTGAGATTTCCGAACTGCTTGGAGACGATGAGGGAGCGCAGAAATACCGTGAAACTGCGGAGGGAGCGAAGAAAGCATTTCACTTTTTGGCCGCACCAGACGGAAGCATTCACTCCGACCGTCAGGCCGAATATGTGCGCGCGATCGACTTTGATCTGCTCAGCGAAGAGGAAAAGAAACAGGCCGCGAGCGATTTAAATGAGCTCGTGAAGCGGTGTGACTATCACCTGAATACGGGATTTCTCTCCACACCGGCACTCTGCCGCGTGCTGGCGGATTACGGATACACGGAAACAGCTTACCGCCTGCTGCTGCAGGACACGATGCCGAGCTGGCTCTACGAGGTCAAGCACGGGGCGACTACGATCTGGGAAGAGTGGGACGGGGTCAACGAAAAAGGCGAAGTGAAAGCCTCACTCAACCACTATTCCAAAGGCGCGGTCTGCGGCTGGCTCTTCTCTGGCGTCTGCGGCATCCGGGTTGAAAACGAAAAGATCCGAATCACCCCTCAGCCAAGTCCGCTTCTGGGGTCCGCGAAAGCGCGCTACCTCTCGCCGCTTGGGGAAATTGAGAGTGAGTGGAGCTATGATCAGGACGGCAAGCTTTGCTACCGCTTTACGATTCCGGTCAACGCGGAAGCGGAAATTGCCCTCCCTGATGGGCGGGAAGCCAAGCTTGGGCCCGGTACTTATACCATGTGAGCAAAAACAGCCATATAAAACAAAAACGAAAAGGAGAATGTATCATGGCAAAAGAAAAACTCAGCCCGAGCCAGACGGACGGCGTACAGTACAGACGCGCGAAACTCTGGCAGATCATCCTGGTTGCCTGCAACGCCTTGAACGGCATGGCAATCTACACCCTGATCGGTCAGGCATCCTACGCAGCCAGCATCGGCTTCGGCATTTCGACGCTGCTCGTCGGCGGCCTGCTGACCTTCACCCGTATCTTTGACGCGATTACCGACCCGCTGCTGGCGTTCCTCTATGACCGTGTGAATACCAAGTGGGGAAAGATTCGTCCGCTGATGCTGCTTGGCTGGCTGATTCAGTCTCTCGGTATTATGACGATGTTCTCCTGGGCCGCGAGCAAGGGCTTTGGCGTCGGCATGTTCGTTGTCAGCTACATGATCTACGTCATCGGCTACACGATCGTTAACATGACCGCTCAGACCATCGGCCCGCTGATCACCAACGATCCCAGTCAGCGCCCGACTGTCGGTGTCTGGAATACCGTATTTAACTACATCGTTCCGATGGCCTTCACGATCATCCTGAACACGGTGCTGCTGCCCAAGTACGGCGAGATCGCCGTGACCGAATCCGGAGGCTACGCCGTCAACTATTCCCAGCCTTACCTCACGGCAGCCGCGACCGTCACCGTGATCGTTTCCCTTGTCGGCGTGATCCTCTGCTGCATCGGTGTTTCCCAGTATGACAAACCCGAGAACTTTTCAGGAACCAGCAAGACCCAGGAGCGTCTGAAGTGGAAGGACATGATCAATGTCATTGCCCACAACAAACCCCTGCAGGCGTACATTGTCGCAGCTTCTTCCGATAAGATCGCGCAGCAGGCAGGAGGCGCCGCAATTGTAGGCACAATGCTTTCCGGTATTCTGATCGGTAACATGACGATCGCCACCTACCTCTCGGTCGGCGGCATGCTTCCTTCCATTATCTTTGCCATCATCGGCGCCCGCTACTGCGCTAAGCACGGCAACAAGGAAGCCATTGTCAACTGGGCAAAATACTGTATCTACGCGAACCTTGTCATGCTCCTGTTCTTCACGGTCACCTGGTTTACGGTCGGCACTCATACGATCGCCAAGCTTGGTATGACGATGGTTCTGTACATCCTGCTGACGCTTGTCTGCAACGGCTTCATGATGGCCGGCACGACCGCGGGCACCGCGTTCATGGCCGACATCATCGACTTCGAGCTGGATCGCAGCGGCAAGTACATCCCCGCTGTCGTTTCCGGTACCTACAGCCTGATCGATAAAATCATCTCTTCCTTCTCCGCACTGATCGCGACCGGATGTGTTGCCCTGATCGGTTACACGACCACGATGCCTCAGCCCGGCGACACACCGACGAACGCGATTTTCTGGGTCACGATGTTCCTGCGCTACGGTCTCGCGATCCTTGGCTGGATCTGCACACTGTTTGCTATGCGCGGCTGCAAGCTGGACAAGGCCGAGATGGTTGAGGTTCAGAAGCGCATCGCTGACAAGAAAGAAGCACTGAAGGAAGAAGCGTAAGACAGCCAATCCATCATTTAATTTCAGAAGAAAAGAGGACTTACATGCGTACAGACACACGTAAGATATGGAATCTGAAGGACGGCTGGTTCTTTGGGAAAAGCCGCGAGGGATGCGGGGAAGCGGTGACGCTTCCCCACACCTGGAATGCGGTGGACGGACAGGACGGCGGTAACGATTATTACCGCGGTTGCTGCTGGTACCGCCGGGAGCTGACCGCAGAAGAGACAAACGCTTCCTGTCTGTTTCTGGAGTTCAACGGAGCCGCACACATCTGCGATGTGTATCTCGACGGGGAAAAGCTGGCGCATCACGAGGGTGGGTATTCCGCGTTTCGTGTTGAGCTGACCGGAAAGACGACGGACAAAAACCTGCTTGAGGTTTCGCTCAGCAACGAGGACAATGATCGCGTTTACCCGCAGAAAGCGGACTTCACCTTCTATGGCGGACTGTACCGGGATGTGAACCTGATTTGTGTACCGGAGGAGCATTTTGAACTGTTAAAGGACGGTACGCCGGGCATCAAGGTCACCCCGGTGGTCGATCTCGAAAAGAAGACGGCTCATGTCACGGTTGAAACCTGGCATAACGCTTCCTCCGTTGAAATCACGGTAAACGGCGAGACCAAGACCGTGGAGAGCAAGGCCGAGTTCGTCATCGAGAACGTGCATCTTTGGGACGGCGTGGACGATCCGTACCTTTATACGGCAACAGCGCGTCTTTCATCCGGAGACGAGGTTTCGACCCGCTTTGGCTGCCGCGTCTTTGAATGCGACCCGCAGAAGGGCTTCCTTCTGAACGGACGCAACTATCCGCTGCGCGGCGTCAGCCGTCATCAGGATCTGAAGGGAAAAGGCAACGCGCTTTCCTATGAAGACCACGCGGCCGACATGAAGATCGTCCGGGAGATCGGGGCCAACACGCTGCGCCTCGCGCATTACCAGCAGGCACAGGAGTTCTATGATCTGTGCGATGAAAACGGCATCGTGGTCTGGGCGGAAATTCCGTTCATCACCATGTACATGAAGAACGGGCGAGAGAACACGCTGAGCCAGATGCGCGAGCTGATCACGCAGTGCTACAACCACCCGAGCATCGCGGTCTGGGGACTTTCCAACGAGATCACCGCTGCCAGCGCAGTGAATGAAGAACTGCTGGAAAACCACCGCGCCTTGCAGGAGCTTTGCCACAGAATGGACCCCACCAGGCTCACGACGATGGCGAATGTTTTCATGCTCGAGATCGATAGTCCGATTCTGGAAATCCCGGACATTAACAGCTACAATCTCTATTTCGGCTGGTATCTCGGCGAGCTCGAGCAGACCGATGAGTTCTTCGATGAATTCCACGCCAAATATCCGGACCGTGTCATTGGTTTTTCCGAGTACGGAGCCGACGCAAATCCTGCTTACCACAGCAGCCAGCCGGAAAAGGGCGATTATACCGAAGAATACCAGGCGCTGTATCACGAGCATATGCTGAAGATGATTGAGGAGCGGCCTTATCTGTGGGCGACCCATGTCTGGAATCTTTTCGACTTCGCGGCGGACGGACGCGACGAGGGCGGCAAGCATGGTGAAAACCAGAAAGGCCTTGTCACCTTTGACCGCTCGATGAGAAAGGACGCGTTCTATCTCTACAAGGCAGCCTGGAACAAGACGGAACCTTTTGCCCACCTTTGCGGTAAGCGCTATGTGAACCGCTGCGAAGAGGAGACGGAGATCAAGGTTTATTCCAACCAAAGTGAAGTTCGGCTTTACGTCGACGGTACCCTGGTTGCTTCCGAAAGCGGAAAGACGGTGTTCCGTTTTACAATACCGCTTCTCGGGGAACACCTGATCCGCGCCGAAGCAGACGGATGCAGCGATGTGATGTGCATCCGCCGCGTTTCGGAGCCGGACGAGAGCTATGTCTTCAACAAGGCAGCCAAGTCGGTAACGAACTGGTTTGACGCAGACGAGATTGACCCGAGCTGCTTCTCCATCAACGATACCCTCGGTGAGATTCGCCAGCATCCCAAGGCCGGCGCGATCGTAAACGCGATGATGGCCAAGGGAGCCTCGGAGCGAGGTGACGTTGCGGACGCGGTAAAGGACAATCCCGCGCTGCAGCGTATGATGGGACGTATGACCATGCTGAGCCTGCTGAAACAGGGCGGCGCGGATGAGGAGAGCATCAAACAGCTCAACCGCATCCTGCAGGGAATCAAAAAATAAATGAGCCAAGAGGTGCATATTCTCAGAATTGAGTAAGAGCATATGAACAACGGTGAAAGGAGGCTTGAATGCAGCATCATGATACGGAATTCGGACGAGTAGAAGTCACGACACTTCCTCTTCCTGAAAATCTTGGCGAGGATGTCAACGGAACGTACACCTATTCCGGCAGAGTGCTCGTTTCGGTGCGGGAGCCCGAAAAAGATAAGGACTGGTACCGCGTTTTTACGATCGAAGATAACGGTGATGGGCTCTGCGAGGTTTTTGCCGGAATCATCCCTCAAAAGAAGGGCGCGAACGGCATTCGCTGGATGTGCTTTTCCGATAACCGTCGAATCCTGCTGGGCGACTATGTGATTGAGTGCGAACCGGATCTTGATCACTGCGAGCACTCCCGGCTTCTGGAAGTTGTCTTTCCAGAGGAGATCACCCAGATCCCCGGGATTTTCATGCGCTGGTCAGAGCCGATTATCGCCCCGGATGGCGAGCATGTCTGCTTCTCTTCTCTTACCATGGGAAGTGCCTTTAATTTCCTCGGGAGGCTGGTTTGCCGGGAGGATGATTATGTCATCGAGGATGCGCGAGTTATCAGTACAGTTTCCGGTTATGAGCCCGATCCTGCGCATCCGGGATGTTTTCGGCAAACGGTTCAGCGCGGAGGCGAAGTAAAGCAGTTTGTCAGAGGAGGTCTCGGGATTACACTGGCGGGCGGCGGCAGATCTTTGAGTGAAAGCTGTCTGCAGATGCTCGATTCCGACGAAGTCTTTGCGATTACCGACACGCTTGGCTACGAAGAAACCGCGATCCTTTCTCCAAACGAAAGATACGCGGTGTGCATGTCGCCCCGTTTTTCACCCCGAACCGATGCGGGACTTCTGGGGGTCGTGCCGCTCAGCGGCGATCTGCCGACTCGCGGAAGATACCTGAACGTACTGTACCAGTATGCGATCGCAGGGGTTAGGTCTCATCGGCCCGGCAATATCGGCCCGGCGCTGATCAACGTGAAACGTTCCCTAAAGGAGGGGCGAAGCTACAAGGGCGTTGACCTGAGCGATCCGGAAGGAAAGTGGGTGTACTATTCGCCGATGAGCTGGCATCCAGATAGCACAAAAGCGCTTTGGAACGAGAAAACCAGACTGAATGACGCACCGGTAAGGTGCCGGCTGCGGATCTGCCATTTGCTGGACAAGGAACCTTCCGAGCCGGTTACGGCTGTCAGGACGCCGGATCCGGAAGCGATTCCCTATTCCGAACCGATCTCAGCCGCGCTGACGCTAGTGTCTCTTCCGATGCCGCTCGTGGTGTGCGGCATAAGCGGAACCGTCACCAATTGCCAGACAGAAGATGGGTTCTTTGAGACTCGCTATGAGAACTACAGCGAGGACGGGAAGAGCTTTTACGATGGGTTTGTCCGGGTTAAGTCTCCGTCCAACATGTTTATGCCGGGGGCAATAGCGATTCAAAGCCGTATCACGGTCTCCGGTGAGCATCACGGTCAGACAGACTTTTCTCTGGTATGGAACGCAGACTCCAGGTTCCAGGTCTTTCCGGACTTCACACTTGACGAGAACGGACTTCCGAAGTGCCGCGGCTTTGCGGAATACGATGGCACGTTCCGCGACGTGGCCGATCTAGAGCCTTAAGAAACGAAAAACTGAAAAAGAAAGACCTCGGACTGAAGCTCTGAAATAAGGAGCTTCAGTCCGAGGTCTCTTAATGTCCAAATGAATCGATCCGGCTTTTTTGAGAGTCTCTTACAGTGAATCGTAAATACCCTGAATCAGCTCGCGGGAAGCGACGGCGTTCTCGTTGACCGTGTTCTCGAGGGAGGCGTGAATGTAGGGCTTGCGCGCCTTCATGAAGCGAAGGATCTCATCATACTTCATCTCGCCGCATCCGGCAGCCACACTGATAAGCTCGGGCTGGCCGTTTACTTCGCCGCGGACGAAGTCCTTGATGTGAACCATCGCGATCTTGTCGCAGAGCTTGTCCATCGCATCGCCGATGACGCGCTCGCGATCGTCGACGTTGTCAAAGTCGAGCAGGTTGACCGGGTCAAAGATGATGCGGAGATTCGGGCTGGCGATGGTCTTGAGAACCTTCACCGCGCGGTCGGCATCATAGACGATGTGCTTGCGGACCGGCTCGATGGCCATGGTTACGCCGTAATCCTCAGCCACCTGAACAACATCCGCCAGATTGCGGATCAGGGTCTCGAGCGCTTCCTCGGAGCGGCAGGCCGGCTCGGGCTTGTACTGAAGGTTCGGGGCACCGGTCTCGGTACCGACCATGCAGGCACCCATGAGCGAGGCCACGCGCAGGTGAGCGAAGTAGCGGCTCTTGATTTCAGCGAGCTTTTCCGGGTCCGGATTGGCCAGGTTCAGATAGCACCCGAGCACCGCGATATCGAGGTCCTCCTTGGCAAAGACGCGGCGGACGTAGCAGGCGAGCCCCTCAGTCAGAGCGGCATCGTCAAAGGTAACGCCTTTGATTACTTTCGAGAGCGCCAGATGGACGCAGGCAAAGCCTTCCTCGCGGGCTTTTTTGGCACGCGCCTCCAGCGTCTGGAGTGCGGCATCCTCTTTGCTGTTGACATCGTGAAGTCGAATTCCGAGCTGCATGAGAGCCTCCTTGGACTAAATCAGATTCATGGATAAAAGGATCGACGCTCTTGCAGCAAGAACGTCGATCCGAGAATGGGCTTAGAGGACGACTCCGTCCTTGAAAATGGAGATCTCGCGGCGGCCATGCTTTTCAGCGTTGGTCTCTTCGCCGGAGGCAACCGCAAGGACATAGTCGAGCAGACGGTCAGCGGCTTCGTCAAGGGTTTCCTTGCCTTCCGCCACCGTGCCGGCGTTGAAATCGATCCAGTTGGGCTTGAGGTCATAGATCGCCGTGTTGGTCGAGATCTTGACGGTTGGAGCCGGGGCGCCGAACGGCGTGCCGCGGCCGGTGGTAAACAGGATCATGTGAGCGCCGCTCGCGGTCAGGTCCGTCGCACTGACAAGGTCATTGCCGGGGCCGGAGAGAACGTTCAGACCCTTCTTCGTGACGGGCTCCGCATAGCGGAGAACGTCGACGATCTGAGCGCTGCCGCCCTTCTGGACGCAGCCGCAGGACTTATCCTCGAGGGTCGTGATACCGCCTGCCTTGTTGCCGGGGCTGGGGTTCTCGTAGACGACCTGGCCGTGGCTGACAAAGTATTCTTTGAAGTCGTTGACCATGTCGACGGCCTTCTCGAAGACCTGCTGATTCTCGCAGCGGGAGAAGAGGATATTCTCAGCGCCGAACATTTCGGGAACTTCCGTCAGAACGGTCGAGCCGCCAAGCGCGATGAGACGGTCGGAGAAGCGGCCGACGGTCGGGTTGGCGGTGATGCCGGAGAGTCCGTCGGAACCGCCGCACTTCATGCCGACAACGAGTTCACTCGCCGGGAGGGGCTGACGCTTGAAGGCGGAGGCATAGCCGGCCAGTTCCTTCAGCAGACGGCTGCCTTCCGCGATCTCATCCTTGACTTCCTGGCAGATGAGGAACTTCACGCGGTCCGCATCGTATTCACCGAGCGCTTCCTTAAACATGGAGAGCACGAGGTTCTCACAGCCGAGTCCGAGGCAGAGCACACCGCCGGCATTGGGATGATGCACCAGCGCAGTCAGAAGCTTTTTCGTCTGCGCGAGGTCATCACCGAGCTGCGAGCATCCGAACGGATGCGGGAAGTAGTAGAGGCCGTCGATCGAACCGCTGACAAGGTCCTGATTCTCCTCGACAAGCTGCTTGGCAATGCCGTTGACACAGCCGACGATCGGGATGATCCACAGCTCGTTGCGGATCGCCGCACGGCCGTCCTTACGCAGGTAGCCGTTGAAGGTGCGGGGAGCGACCTTCGGAAGATCGTAAACCTGATGGTTGTAAACATACTCACCGCCCTCGGAGAGGTTGGTGTGCGCGTTATGCGTGTGGACCCAGGCGCCGGGAGCGATATCCTTGCTTGCAAGGGCGATCGTGTTTCCGTATTTGACGACCGGCTCGCCGGCGGGAATGGCGCAGAGCGCTACCTTGTGACCGCGGGCGATATCTTCGGTCGGCGTTACCTTGGTGCCTTCCAGATCGTAGGACTCACCCTTTTTCAGATCGGTCAGCGCGACCGCGACATTGTCTGACGGATGAATGTGAATTAATTCCATAACAGACTCCTGTGTTGGGTAATTAAGAGAAAACTTCAGAAGCGTAAAGACCGATCAAAGAACGGAAGCGTAAGCGGCTTCAGCGCCCTTCTCGTGGATGAGCTTCAGATCGGCAACGACCTGAGCCTCTAGACCCTCGACCTTGGTAAGGTCCTGATCCCACATGCGCTCGTTCTGAAGGACAGCCTTGACAAGCGTTTCTTCGCTGTCGTCCTTATGGGCATAGTAGAACTCGAGTACCCACGGATCATCCTGAACCGCATACTCGTCACCGGCGGGACGCTTGCAGATCAGCGCGTCGCCATCCAGACGCTGCACGTCATTGGAGTAGAACGCGATGTAAGCGGCAAGGCTCATGGTCAGAGCCTTCGGCAGGCAGCCGAACTTCTCAACATACTCCAGGAAGGAGGGCATGTTGCGAGCCTTCCACTTGGAGGTGGAGTTCAGGGAGATGCTCATGAGCTGATGGTCAACGAAGGGGTTGTTGAAGCGGTCAGTCACAGCTGCGGCAAACGCTTCGCAGTCAGCCTTGTCAAGCGGCAGGCAGGGAATGACTTCCTCGTTCAGCATCTTGTTCATGAAACCGCGGACAGTGTCATTGTGCATGCAGTCGCGGACGATGTTGAAGCCGGCGAGGTAAGCGCCGAGAACAAAACCGGTATGCGCACCGTTCAGAATGCGGACCTTGCGCTTCTTGTAGGGGGTGACGTCCGGAACGACATGGACGTTCACGCCGGCCTTCTTGAAGGGAAGCTTGTCCTCGAGCCATTCTGGTCCTTCAATGTACCAGACACCGAAGACTTCGCCAACGTCAAGCAGGTTGTCCTTGTAACCATGCTCCGCCTCGAGCTCAGCGACCTCTTTCTCGTCACGGATGCGTCCGGGAACGATACGGTCAACGAGGGTCGAGCAGAACAGGCAGTCGTTCTGAATGTAGGAAAGGAAATCGTCGCCAAGGCCCCAGTCAGCAATGTGATGCTCGATGACCTTCTGCAGCTCTTTGCCGTTGTTGTCGATCAGCTCGCAGGAGAGGATGACAAGACCCTTCTTGCCGGCCTTGAAGCGCTCGTAGAGGAGCACCGCCAGCTTAGCCGGGAAGGAGTGAGGCGGAAGCTGATCCATCGTGGATTCGGGATCATAAACGATACCGGCCTCAGTGGTGTTGGAGGTGACGTACTCGAGTTCATCGCTGACAGCGATCTCGCGGACCTTGTCCCAGTCCGCATTGTCGTAAGGATTGTAGCAGGCATCGCAGACGGAGATCACGCGCTTGCGGTTGACCTTTTCACCGTTCTCGGAGCCGCGCAGGTACAGCGTGTAGAGCGCCTGCTGCTCGTTGATGAGGTGAGTGAGACCGCCGTGGATCGGCTGCACAAGGGCAACCTTTCCGTTCCAGTCAGCCTTTTCATTGGAGACATCGAAGAAATAGTCGACGAACGCGCGAAGGAAGTTTCCTTCGCCGAACTGGAGCACCTTGACGGGTGCCTTTTCAAGGATGTAACCCTGATAGCCGGACTCTTTCAGAACTATATAGTTAAGCAGATTTGCCATGATGCGGTTTCCTCTCTCCACGTGGGATTAGTCAATGCCGAAGTAACGGGCGGCATTATTGTAGCTGATGCCTTCAACGATCTTCTTGAGGGAAGCTTCGTTGTTCGGGTATTCGCCGTCCTCGACCCACTTACCGATGAGGTTGCAGGCGATGCGGCGGAAGTAGTCGTGACGGGTGTAGGACAGGAAGGAACGGGAGTCGGTCAGCATGCCGATGAAGTTGCCGAGAAGGCCGAGGTTGCCAAGCGCCTTCATCTGTTCTTCCATACCGTCGCGGGTATCAAGGAACCACCAGGCTGCGCCAAGCTGGATCTTGCCGGGCATCTCATCGGACTGGAAGCAGCCGATGCAGGTCGTGATCTGGTTGAAATCGTTGTGATCAAGCGAGAAGACGATCGTCTTGGGAAGCTCGTTCGTGTAATCCAGCTCAGAGAAGAACTGGGCAAGCTCATCGCCGCAGGTGGACTTCTTGATCATGTCAAAGCCGGTGTCGGGGCCTTCGAGCTCGAACATGCGGCGGTTGTTGTCGCGGGTGCAGGAGTAATGGATCTCCATCGCGATGTTTTCCTTGTGGTACTTTCTAGCCAGGGCCAGAAGGATCGTGGTCTGGTACTTCTCAGCCTCTTCCGCGGTAAGGGTCTCGCCGTTCATGGCCTTGGTGAAGATGGCATTCGCTTCTTCGATGGAGCAGAGGCGGAACGGAACGTAATCCAGACCATGGTCGGAAGCCTTGCAGCCGTGAGCCTTGAAGTAGTCGATACGCTCAAGCAGCGCATCGCAGACGTCCTTGGCGCTCTCGAGCTTGCGGCCGACGCACGCGCCGAGCTTCTCAATGTATTCCTTCCATCCGCGCTTGGTGATGTTGACGGCCTTGTCAGGACGGAAGGACGGGCAGACCTGGAAGCCGAGGTCCTTGATCTCAGCGAGCTTCTCGTGCCACTCAAGGGTGTCGATCGGATCGTCGGTGGTGCCAACATAGTGAACGTTGGACTGGCGGATGATGCCGCGGACCGTCAGAGACGGATCATGCTGCAGCATGTCGGAGGTTTTGTCCCAGATTTCCTTGGCATTCTCGACCGTCAGAGGCTCGGTGATGCCGAAGTACTTGTGAAGCTCAAGGTTGGACCAGTGATACATGGGGTTGCCGATCGCCATCTCAAGGGTCTTGGCGAACGCGACAAACTTGTCGTACGGATCAGCCGCGCCGGTGACAACGCTCTCGGGGGTTCCGTTGGAGCGCATCAGACGCCATTTGTAATGGTCGCCGAAGTAGGTGCCGTCGGGGTTCTCACCACCGAGCCAGACTTCCGCGATGTTGTTGTAGCGGCGGTCTTCGTAGATTTCCTTGGGGGAAATGTGGCAGTGGTAGTCGATGATCGGCATCTCTTCGGAATAGGTGTGGAAGAGATGTTTCGCGGTCTCGTTGTAGAGCATGAAGTCCTTGTCCATGAATGCTTTCATTGGGGGTATCCTCCTTGTTTATATGGGTTTCGGGCATTGTGATACGGAATTGATGTAAGCGCTTACATTATAGGAGCGCCGTACTTTAATGTCAATAGATGCTTTCGGACATTCTGATATCTGTTTCAGTTCTTTGTCGTGCCTCGCCGAAGCGAAAGGGCGGGGAGCGTTGTCAGTGCCGGAACGTCATCCTCGCCGTCAAGCACGTTGATGAGGTTCTCCACGGTGACGCGGCACAGATCGCTGAGCCTTCCGTCCACGGAGGTGAGCTCGGGCGTGCAGCATTGGCACAGGCGGGAGTTGTTGTAGCCGACGATCTCCAGATCCTCCGGCACCCGGATCCCGGCTTCCTGTGCGTATTTCAGCGCGCCGATCGCGAGACCATCCTCGACGGCGGCCACGGCGTCAAAGGCCTGAGGGCCGTTGGGCGGGAAGAGGGCTTTGAGGCATCCCTTCGTCTCTTCGATGTTGTTATGGATGTGAAGGTTGAGCGAAGGATCCGGCTCGAGGGAGAGGGCGCGGTGCGCTTCTTCATAGCCGGAGAGCTTTTGGCGGGCACTGAAGGAATGAGAGTCGGAGAGGAAAAGGATCCGGCGGCGGCCGTTTTCAAGGAGTGCCTTTGTGACCTCCAGGACCGCGCTCCGATCATCGCAGGTGGCACAGTAAACGTCTTTTCCGTCCACCTGACCGTTGATCAGGAAAACCGGAACCGTCTCAGCGGCCTGGCGGATATAATCGGTCTCTTCCGGGGAGAGGCCGGAGCCGGCGTAGGTGGAGCCGACAAGAATGAGGGCCGCCACTTTTTTATCGAGCATCATCCGAACGTGCGCTTCCTTGGCGGAGGCGGCATAGGTGCTGCAGCCGAGAATGCAGAGATAGCCGGCTTCCGTCAGTGCGTTTTCAAGACAGGAGAGGGCGCTGGACATGTAAAGATTGTCAATGTCGGGAACAAGAATGCCAACGGTATGCGCGGTGCCCTGTCCAAGACCCTGAGCAAAAATATTCGGGGTATAGTTTTCTTCTTCGATGATTTTCAGAACCCGATCGCGCGTCTGGGCGCTGACCTTGCCGGAACCGTTCATCACGCGGGAAACGGTCGCAATGGAGACCCCGGCCTTCTGAGCAATGTCATAAATATTCATATAAAACTCCTAAAGAGACTGAAAGCGTTTACAGCGTCCTAAGAATATCATATTCATCGGCGCTTTTCCAGCAAAATCGTGAAAAAGAAGCAAAGGAAAAGCCGCTCAGCTTGCATCACCAACAAGGGTTCGTTATAATAGGAAGATAGGAAAAAACACACCCTGAAAAAGAAGTTTGACGATAGGAGCGGGTTCATGATCGTACTCTACATTTTACTCGGGATCCTTGGGCTTTTTGCCGGGTATCTGGTGCTTTGGACATTGATCTGCGCGGTCTATGATCTCGGGATCGATCCGAAGAAGGAATACACAACAGAGTCCCCGCTGGCACGGTGTCTGGTTCAGTGGTCGGCGTGGAACATGCTCAGGCTGGGACGGATCCGCCTGCACGTATCCGGAATCGAGAAGGTCCCAAAGGAAAACCTTGTCTTTGTCTGCAATCACCGTTCGAATTTTGACGCTCTGTGTGCCCTGTGGGCTTTTCGTCAGTGGAAGACCTCGTTCATCTCAAAGGAATCCGCGCTGAAGATCCCGGTGTTCGGACGGCTCTCGAGGAAGACCTGTTTTATGGTCATTGACCGGGAGGATCCGCGAAAAGCGATGCGCACGATCAATAACGCCGCGAATCTGATGGGCGACGGGATCCATTCGGTGTTTGTTTATCCGGAGGGCACGCGCAGTCTTGACGGCGGGCCGATGGGAACCCTGCATCCGGGAGTCTTCAAGATCGCACAAAAGGCGGCAAAGCCGGTTGTCATCTGCGCGATCCGCGGAACCGAACAGGCGAAAAAACGCTGGCCGCTTCGCCCAACTCACGTGTATTTGAGTGTGCTGGATGTGATGGACGCGGAGACGGTTCGTCATACGAAGGTGGCGGATATCGCTTCTCATATGAAGGAGATCGTGGACGCAGAACTGTTGAATGAAGGAGAAAAGCAATGAATTTCTGGACCTATGCAGCATTTTTTATCATCAGCCTTGGCGCTTCGATCATCGGAGCGATCTGCGGCATCGGCGGCGGTGTCATTGTCAAGCCGACGCTCGACGTATTTAACGTCGCGAGTGTTTCCACCATCAGCTTTTTGAGCGGCTGCATGGTCCTTTCGATGAGCTGCTACTCCGTTATCAAGGGCATGATCTCCAAGGAGCAGAAGGTCGACATGAAGACCGATACGCCCCTGGCTCTCGGTGCGGTCGTCGGCGGTGTCGCGGGCAAACAGCTCTTTGACATTGTCAAATCGGCGTCCTCCAACCCGAACCGTGTCGGCGCGGTGCAGGCGATCTGCCTTGGCATTATCACCGTCGGAACCCTGCTCTATACGGTTTTCAAGGACAAGATCCCGAGCAAAAATGTCAAGAACATTGCCGTTTGCGTGGTGCTGGGTCTGGTGCTTGGCATTATGTCGAGCTTCCTTGGGATCGGCGGAGGCCCGATCAACCTCGTGGTTCTCTACTATTTCTTCAGCATGGAGACGAAAAAGGCGGCCAACAGCTCCCTGTACATCATCCTCTTCAGCCAGCTGGCAAGCCTTCTGGTAACGCTGTTTACCGGGAAGGTGCCGGAGTTTGAGCCTCTCGCGCTGGTTGTCATGGTCGTTGGCGGTATCCTTGGCGGTATCATCGGGCGCTCGATCAACAAGAAGATCTCCTCGAAGACCGTTTCCAAGCTGTTTATCGGCCTGATGGGGATCATCATCCTGATTTGCGTTTACAATGCGATCCGGTTTATGGCATGACGCCCGGCAATTATGAATAACTTAGACAAGACAGTACTCATCAAAAAGATCGAAGAAGCGACCGCGGCGTTTGACGGCACGATCGCATTGTCCTTTCAGGAGCTTGGGGGAGATTTTCGGATCGACCTGAATCAAGACCAAGTCATGCGGATCGCGAGCGTCGGCAAGCTGTTCATTCTCGGGTGTCTTCTCGAGAAGTGCCAGAGGGGCGAGGCAGATCTGACGGACACGGTGACGATCCGGCGCGAAGACCTTGCGGGTGGATCGGGACTGCTGCAGTATCTGACACCGGGACTTGCGATGTTGGTCCGCGACCTCTCGATGCTGATGATCATTGTCAGTGACAATACTGCGACAAACCTGGTGCTTGACTATGTCGGAGGTGCGAAGACCGTTCAGAAGCATTTGCTGAGCCACGGAATCAAGGCCTCGAAGGTCAATCGCCGGATCGCGATGACCGAGGAAGAAGTTAATGCCGGATGCTTCGCGGAGGGAACGAGTGCGGAGCTGGCTGAATATCTGCGGCAGATCGAGGAAGGAGAGATCCTTCAAACCCCCTGGCTTGCCGTCTGGAGAGAGATGCTCGAGAGGCAGCAGTACAAAAACATGCTGCTGCGGAACCTGCCGCTTTCGGATTACTATGAAGAGGAGCGCGCGGATCTTGTCCGGAGCGGGTCCAAGACCGGTTTCGACGGAAACACACGGTGCGATGCCGGGTGGCTCATACTGCCGGACGGCCGCAAGTTTGTCTACGCCGTGACGGCGGGAGGCGGCCGGGACGGAAGCTACGGACCTGACAACGAAGCGGAGCTTGTG
>ONYR01000124.1 GCA_900322165.1 uncultured Eubacteriales bacterium | reverse complement strand
GTTACGGTTCCGAAGAGTGCCGGACAGATTCCGATCTTCTACAATCATAAATTCGGCTCCGGCTACAACTCCTGGGATACGACCGGCGTGGCCGTTTTCTCGGGCGGCTACACCAACGAGAACGGTCATCCGCTGTACCACTTCGGCTATGGTCTGAGCTACACGAGCTTCAAGGTCGATGAGCTCAAGGTCGCAGAGACCAAGGTCCCGACCGATGGCGAGATCACGGTTTCCTGCCGCGTTACCAACACCGGTGACCGTGAGGGAAGCGAAGTCGTACAGCTTTACACGACCTTCCACGGCGCTCATGTCGTTCGTCCGAACCGCCAGCTCTGCGGTTTCAAGCGCGTCGAGCTTGCGAAGGGCGAAAGCAAGAAGGTGACCTTCCATCTTAGCACCCGCCAGCTCGGTTACTATAACGAGAACATGGTCTTCGGTGTGGAGAAGGGCACGCTCGATGTCTGCGTCGGAACCTCCTCCGCGAACATTGAGAAGGCCGGTGAGGTCAATCTTGTCGGCGAGAGCGTCGAACTGCTCGGACGCCGCGTATTTACCTGCCCGGTAGAGGTTGAATAATCCTCTGTTTTGAAGTATGATATAGTCTATGACACAATTCCTGACCATGTTGAGGTGATGTTATGGACCTGTTTGATTTTTCCAGCCGTGAGGCGCTTAGTAAGCAAAGCCCGCTTGCGTACCGCATGCGGCCTAGCACGCTGGAGGAATTCGTGGGTCAGAGAGACATCGTCGGACAGGGAACCTTGCTTGAACGTGCGATCCGAGCTGACCGGCTCGGGTCGCTTCTTTTTTACGGGCCTCCCGGAACCGGAAAGACAACGCTCGCGCACATTATCGCGGGAACGACCGAGTCCGAGTACCGCGAGCTCAACGCGGTTACGGCCGGGAAGAAGGACATTGAACAGGTGATCGAGGAGGCAAGGCAGGAGCTTGCCTTAAGCGGCCGCCGCACGATCCTTTTTATCGATGAGATCCACCGTTTCAACAAAGCCCAGCAGGATGCACTCCTGCCGGCGGTCGAAAAAGGCCTTGTGACCTTGATCGGCGCGACAACCGAAAACCCGTATTTTGAAGTGAATAAAGCGCTTTTGTCACGTTCACGCATTTTCCAGCTGAAGCCGCTTTCCAAAGAGAATATCCGGATCCTGATCGACCGCGCGGTGAAGGATGAGAAGCGCGGACTTGGCCTCATGAACGTTCGGATCACGGAGGAGGCAGCGGACTTCCTCGCGGATATGGCCGGAGGCGATGCCCGCTCAGCCTTGAACGCGCTCGAACTCGGAGCCGCAACGACGCTCCCAAACGAGAGCGGAGAGATCGTGATCGATCTTGAAACCGCGCAGCAATGCATTCAGAAACGCGCCTTCCGCTTTGACAAGGATGGCGATGAACATTATGATTACCTTTCCGCTTTTCAGAAATCGATCCGCGGGAGCGACCCGAATGCCGCGATCTATTATCTCGGCTGCCTGATCGAGGGCGGGGACCTTGAGTCAATCTGCCGAAGACTCCTTGTCATCGCTTCGGAGGATATCGGTCTTGCCTATCCGAACGCGATCGTGATCGTCAAAGCGTGCACGGACGCGGCGCGCGAAGTGGGCTTCCCCGAGGCTTCGCTGAATCTCGCGCAGGCGGTGCTGGTTTTGGCGACGGCGCCGAAATCGAACTCAGCCGCGACGGCGATCGGTGAAGCGCTGGCGGACATTGAAAGCGGCAAGACCGGCGAGATGCCGGCGCATCTGAAGGACGCGCATTACGCGGGATCGGCGAAGCTTGGCAACGGTGTCGGATATGTGTATCCGCACAATTACCCGAACCACTACGCGCCGCAGCAGTACCTGCCGGACGCGCTGAAGGACCGCGTTTATTACCATCCCGGTGACAACAAAACGGAACAGGCTGGGGAAGCTTATTGGAAGAAAATCAAAGGACAGGAATGAAATATAAAACGTACTGGCGTCAGATCAGACGTACACTGACGCAGAACCTCGGACGGCTCCTGGCGATCATGGGCATTGTCGCGCTTGGGGCGGGCTTTCTTGCCGGTCTGACCGCGACCTCCCCCATCATGAAGGAGACCGCGGACCGCTACTATGCCGCGAACGGCTACATGGACTTCCAGCTGCTCTCGACGATGGGCATGACCGAGGAAGATATCGAGGCGATCCGTGCGGTCGAAGGCGTGAAGCAGGTCGATCCGGGCTACCGGATGGATCTGGTGTGCACGATCAAAGGCAAGGAAGGCGAGCGGGCGATCCGTTTCCAGAGCCTCCCGGACGCGGATGGGGAAGCGATCAACACGGTTACGCTTCTGGAGGGCCGCATGCCGGAGAATGACGGAGAGTGCCTGCTGCTTCTTGGAAAGCTTGCGACCGGCGCGCTGAAGATCGGGGATACGATCGAGGTGCAGGAAGACGGACTGACCAATCGCTCGCTCAAGGTAGTCGGTTACGGGCAGAGCCCGGAATATATCAGCATTGTCTGGGGCACCACGACAAAGGGCAGCGGTAACCTTGACTATGTCGCGTTTACGGTCCCGGAAGCGTTTGACGTGGAGGTCTACACGATCGCGACGGCGCGGGCGGAAGGATGCGAAGGGCTGAGCACGTATTCTGAGGAATATTGGAAGATCATTCGAGAGACAAAAGAACGGCTTGAAACGGTGGCTCAGGAGCGAGGCATCATCCGCTACGAGGATCTGTACGCGGAAGGCAGCGAGCAGATCGCGGAAGCCAAGGAAGAATACGAAAAGGCCAAACAGGAGGCCGAGGACGAGCTGGCAAAGGCGGAGCAGGAGCTGACGGACGCCGAGGCAGAGATCGCGGACGGCGAAAAGGAGCTAGCCGAAAATGAGGAGCTTCTGGCTGATGCGAAAGCACAGCTCGATGCAGGCTGGAATCAGTACTACAGCGGTCTTGCGGAGTACGAAGACGCGAAGGCTCAGACGGAGAAACAGCTCGCTGATACGCTCGCGCAGATCGAAGAGGGCGAAGCGAAGCTTGCGGAAGGCGAGGGACCGCTGCAGGAAGCGAAAGCGCAGGTCGATGCCGGAAAGGCCGAGCTTGATGAGGCACTCGAGAAGATCAATGCGTATGAATCCTTCCTGAACCTGCAGCAGGGCGCGATCGACTCCTCGCGCGCTCGTATCGCGGCCGCCCTTGAAGACCTGGAAGCGAATCACGAAACGATGTCGGAATTTGCCTATCAGGCCCAGCTGGCGATTCTGAATGCGGAGAGCGCTGCCCTTGATCAGGCGCAGGAGACGCTCGATGCGTCCCGCGAGGATTTCAGCGCGCAGAAAGCTGAATATGATGCGGGCTATGCGCAGTGGCTTGAAGGCTATGAAGCCTACAGCGCAGCCGCCGCGGAATATGAAGCGGGCAAGGCGGAGCTGGAAGCGGCCCGAGCTCAATATGAAGAAGGCAAGGCCGAGGCGGAGAAAGAGCTTCAGGAAGCGAAAAACACGCTCGATGAAGCCTACAACACGCTCAGCGTAAATCAGTCCGATTACGAGGACGGTCTCGCGCAGCTTGAAGAAGGAAAACAGAAGATCGAAGACGCGAAGCAGGAGGTTGCGGACGGCTGGGCAGAGCTTGAGAAAGCCCGCAAAGAAGCGGACGAGAAGCTCCAGGAAGGCGCAGATCAGATCGAAGACGCGGAGAAAGCGCTGCGGGATCTGCCGAAGGTCACCTGGTACGTACTCGACCGTGAGCAGAACGAAAGCTACGTATCCTACGACAGTGACTCGGACCGCATGAAAACGATCGCCTCGGTCTTTCCGTGGATGTTCTTCGTTGTTGCGGCGCTTGTCTCGCTGACAACGATGACGCGCATGATCGAGGAGGAGCGTCTCCTCATCGGAACCTACAAGGCGCTCGGTTTTTCGAAAGCACGAATTCTGAATAAATATCTGATCTACGCGGGCGTAGCGTCCGTCATCGGAGCCGCGATCGGCATCGTGATCGGCTTCGAGGTGCTGCCGCGCGTGATCTGCTACGGCTACAATACCATGTATCTGATGCCGAAGCCGAAGATCCATTACTACGCAAAATACATCATTATCTCGGGCGGCACGGCGCTTGCCTGCACGCTTGGTGCGACAACGGCCGCATGCCTCAATTCACTGCGCACACGGCCGGCTCAGCTGATGATGCCCGCGGCCCCGAAGGCCGGCAAAAAGATCTTCCTCGAGCACATTCCGTTTATCTGGAAGAAGATGAGCTTTATCTGGAAGGTAACCATGCGGAACCTGTTCCGCTACCAGAAACGCTTCTGGATGACCATCATCGGCATCGCGGGCTGCACGGGTCTGATGCTGACCGGATTCGGCATCAAGGACTCGGTTATGGACATCGTCAATAATCAGTTCTACATTGTCTACAACTATGACGGTTCGCTCGGCGTGAAGAACGAGCGCGATTTAAGACGTGCGCTTGAGAAGGATGATCGGATCGAAGATTACATTTTCGTGCACGACAAGATGGTCGATATTCGCACTGCGAACCGGACGCTGAGCTGTTACCTCTACGTCCCGGAGGATGAGGCGCATCTGACGGAGTTCATTGAATTCAGCGAGCGCGAGAGCGGAAAGAAGGTCGCCTACACCGGAAGCGAGATCGTCATTACCGAGAAAATGGCGGAGCTTCTGTCCCTCACGGTCGGCGATACGATCGAGATCCCCGCGAAGGACGGCACCTACGTCACCGCCGAGGTGAGCGGTATCACGCAGCATTACCTGAGAAACTACGTCTACATTCCGCGCACGTTCTACGAAGAGAACCTTGGCTACGGCGAGACCGATTACACGAGCGTGATCTTCAAAACCGCGGAGGGTGCCACGGAGGAGGAGATCAAAGCGGCCTACAGCGGCAAGGATTACGTCTCGACCGTGTCGTTCATGGATGACATGATCGGGCCGGTCAAGCAGATGCTTTCGAGCCTTGACATGATCACGCTTGTCCTGATCCTCTCGGCGGCCGCGCTGGCGTTTATCGTCCTCTACAACCTGACAAACATCAACATTATCGAGCGCGAACGCGAGCTTGCCACGATCAAGGTCCTCGGCTTCCAGCCGGGCGAGGTCTGCGCCTACATCTACCGCGAGACCACGCTCCTGACCCTGATCGGAACGGTTCTCGGACTCTTTGCCGGGATCATCATGCACCGCTTCGTTATTACGACGGTCGAGGTCGACTACGTTATGTTCGGCCGCTCGATCCACGGGATCCACTTCCTTGTCGGAGCGCTCCTGACGCTCGGCTTCTCGGCGATCGTGGACTTTGTCATGTATTTCCGCCTGAAGAAAATAGATATGGTCGAAAGTTTGAAGTCAGTAGATTAAGACAACAAAGAAAAAACGCTCAAAGCAGCGATCTGGTGTGCTGTTATGAGCGTTTTTTGATGTTACCGGGGTCTCCCTTTATGGGAGCTTACAACGATCATTCTGCTGTGATATCTTCCGGATTCACCCAGCCGGGGATCGCGGGGAAGAGGTATACGGTGATGGGAGCTT